>CALCOQ010000050.1 GCA_937897005.1 uncultured euryarchaeote | reverse complement strand
GAGTCATTGTCATCTCATGTAGGTGATATGATTCTGGTCAAGACCAGGATGCCCGGAATACTGGAAGAATGGTGGTTGATGTTACCGCGCCGAATCCGTGCAGCATGGAAATGGATATTGGCACCTGCTGAAGGTGAACGAATACCTCTGCCTCATGGAACTAGAATTCATTCTTGGGCCATCAGTGGTGACCTGTTCATCAAATGAGGTTGTTTTTCTCCAATCATTCCGCTCGATGGGGCCGTGGCCGGGAATTGAACCCGGGCCGGCAGGACCACAACCTACCGTGCTAACCCCTACACTACCACAGCCATCGAGTATCTTGGCGACCGGAATATCCGGTTTGAAGGTTGCGCGACGAAGGCATGGTGTTCAATGTCCATGAGACCAAGAGTTTGAAGGCCGGGGTCATCAGGGTATGTTTCATGAGACGTGTCAATGGCACTGCCCTGTTCCTTTTTGTAGTCTTGTTTCTACCTATGTTTGGAGCATTCCATTCCTCTGCAAGAGTGGTTGATTCAGTAGAGACATGGGATCTCATTGATTCAACTCTGTTATCGGATGGAGAATGGGAATTCAACTCTGAAAAGGGATGGAGTGGAGATGATGCAGAATATACCATGGCGATGTCAGCGGATTCCAAGATTTCTTTCACACATAGTCGCCCACTCAATCTCCAGTCCACTGATTTCTGGGCTCAGGATAATTCTTCTGAGTATGGTGGAGGCGCAGTCGGGGCTCCTGATTCCTCATACTCCTGGACCTTGGGGCCAGAGATAGTCGTCAACACATTCGATGTCTCCTCAGCATCTGGAAGCGAGATCGAGAGTATCTTCATGGTGGTTTCATTCAATATTCCAGAACAGTTGACTCAGGACTCAGTGCGATTCTCTATATCTGTGGATGGACAAAGTGAGTTGATCAAGACCTGGGCCCATACCACCGCCGGAATTGAGAGGATGGTAGACCCATATTGGGAGTTCAATATAACTGAAAGCTTTGATTGGGATTGGGCCAAGATATCATCTACTGAGATCACTCTTGACTATGTCAGTGTTGGAGGGACCGATGATTCACAACTGCAGGTGGACGCTGCCGGATTCCGTATCATCCATCGGAAGTCTTCATGGGGCCTTGAGACCTCAGTAGCGACCACGACTTTGATGCAATTGGAGTCACCGGTGTTCGATCTCAATTTCACCAAGGGTTCGTGGAGTGGACTGACCCTGTCAACCTGTGGTATGCAAGCGGATGATGAAACGGTTGGAACCTGGACCTCTGAAGTGTTGGCGAGGCCAGAAGGACAGGCATGGGGGCGTCTTTCACACATAGGGAGTTGGGAGGGGATACTGGAGGTTCGTTCATCCAGCGACGCTGCCGACTGGGTCGATTGGCAGAATTTCAGTTTTTCAGAGATCCTTCCTGACAAGCAATATCTACAGGTCAGAGCCACAATCAACGATGGTTGTCTGGAAAGGGTCCGAGTCGATGTCAATGATCCGACCTTGGAAGTAGTGTTCAATGTCCATGGAGATATCTCTGCTGTATCATTGAATCAGAGTCTTGTGCAGGTATCCCTCGGGGACGAATTGGCTGTCAGGTATTTCTTTGAACAGGTTGGCAGTTCAACTCATGTGGTAAGTGTAGGAGACATTCTTCCTGAACTTGGAGAGCCGTTGGATGTATCCTTGGCAACCGCCTTTGTCTGGGATGATGATGGAAATGAAATGGATCTAGTGGTCGAGGTCACTTCCATCAGGATTGATGGTGCCTATGACATCGAATGGGATGAGGCACCAGTATGCGATGCTCTTGCAGATATCGAAATGGTTGAGGATGGCGGTGGACGACTGATTCCTTTGAACTGTGTTGACGATTTGACAGCGGCCGATGATCTTGAGGTCACAGTATCTTCTGGCGATGAGCAACTGGTTGTTGCTGATATGTCCCAAGGGCAGATACGTCTTCGCTTGATAGAGGAGGCAAGCGGCCAGACCATGGTCTCAGTAGAGGTCAAGGATCGGCATGGGATGGATGAACGAAATATCTGGAGCCAGCAATTCAGCGTGGATGTTTCACCGTTCAATGATCCGCCCTTCCTTCAGGCATTACCTGCAGAGATCTTCATTTCCTTGCCGCAGGCCACATATCAAGAGATTGAATTTGGAGATGTCGACGATGACTCTGCAAGTTTGTCAGTGACCTTTGATTATTCTTGGGCATCGTGGAATGGTGAGGTCATCAAACTTCAACCAGCAGTCCCTGGTGAATGGCAATTGACAGTCACGGTCAGCGATGGGGAGAATTCAGTTTCTCGAGTGGTAGGTATCGTGGCTTTGGCATTACCGGATCTCTATGTCGAGAGCGTAGAAGCAAATGGTGGAGTTGATACCGTGACAGCAGGCGATATCGTTGAGGTGGTCGGTTGGGTTCGAAACGATGGGCAGGAGGATGCACATTTCATTTCCATCCGTTGTCTTGCCGATGGGCATCTGTTCGATGTTGCAATCATTGATCTGGTATCTCCGGGCCAATTACGCAGGGCAGTCTGTGATTGGCCAGTTCCAGCTGATGATAATGCAGTCATGTTGACGGTGGTGGTTGATTATTCGCTTGAGATTCGGGAATCGAATGAAGATAATAACGAAGCATCAGTCACTGTTGCTGTCACTACGGTGGAAAGCAATGGACAATCGGCAGAGAGCACCGCATCGAGAATGACGAATGAAGTGAAGATAGGAGCAACCGCTGCAGCCATCATGGCAGTCATCGCAGTATTCTTCATGTTTGCACCAAAAGGAATCAAAAAGATCGAGTGATTGATACGACATCGGAAATGGAGTGAAATCACTTGCCGTATGGCGGATAAACGCAAAAAACCAGAGAATACTCATAAGCAACAGGTCTCAGAAGGAGACACTCTTCTGGCTGTGGGGGCCCTGTGATCTGCGGATCACAAGGAAGGGTGGAGTGTGGGAAGATGAGCGAATTGAAGATCCGCATTGAGACGGATGAATGGACATATGAGGAATACATAGAGGCTTGATTCAAGCCTTGTGCCTGGGATATACTCCCGTCGGTAGCAGGACAGAGGTTGATCTTGCGATTTCCCCTTGTTTGAGTGCAATTGCTTCATTTCCATCAAGTAGTATCTCTGCTATTGCTACCAGTTCACCTTTGATGGTATGTAGCGCAACTTCCCCTCCTGCCTTGAGGCCTTCTGGAATACTGACCATTCCGGGGCGCAACAAAGGTGCTCCATGAGCAATGCTGGCAGCGGCAGCATCCTTGATGACGATACTCGGTAGTGAATCGACAAGTAACTCAATTGGTTGGATGATCTGCATCAAGGCAGAATCATCACCTTTCTCACTCCATAACCACCAAGCATCAGCCAATGTTTCCATTGAAACACAGTCCTCGATACTGAAGATACCACTTGCAGTTCTACGTAACTCCACCAACTCGGTCTTTTTTCCAATCAACAAGCCGATGTCTCTAGCCATGGTGCGGATGTAGGTGCCAGCTTCACAGTCGATCTCAATCGCTACATGGGCTCCATCATCATCCAATCTGTCCAATCTCCGTATTCGTCTTGTACGGACCTGCACCTTGACAGCAGAGATGTCTGGCGGGACATTGTAGATTCTACCAGTCTGTCTTTGTAATGCAGCATCGAGTTTCTCATCATCGATGCCTCCATGGATTTTCAGAACTGCAACATAGGTCTTGTCATGGCTGAGGAGATTTGAAGTGAGGCGCATCGATTTTCCAAGCAATAAGGGCAAAACTCCAGTTGCAAATGGATCCAGAGTTCCCCCATGTCCCATCTTCTCCAGACCGAACAGGCTTCTTGCCCATGCGGTCAATTGATGCGAAGTGGGGCCTGCGGATTTGTCCAGCAGAATCAATCCACCATGCATCCTCTCCTCAAGTGTTCTTGCAGCAGGGCGTTTACCATGTTCAGGTGAGGTGTTGGCTTCAGACAATGAGATTCGCGCCATTTCATCCATCTCCATCTATGATATTGCAAACCGCAGCAAGAACCTCTTCTATACCCATCGTATCGGTATTCAGGATATTTGTATAGGGAGTGGGGTCTGCCGGGTCAAGGTCGTAGAGTTCCTTGAATCGTTGCAGGTCGAGTTGTTCTCGAGCTTCGATCTCCTGCACTCTCTGCGCCAATGCACCACCTTCACGCTCGACCACTCTTCTGGCCCGTTCTTCCAATGATACCTCTAGCCATAACCGGATTCCCCGCATCTCGAGTTGATGTGACCACCAACCAGCCAGTCTACTTTCTACGACTTCGGGACCTTCTTCATCAAGAATGAAGGCTTTCAATGCTTCATCAAGACCCTTGTCAACAGATAGGTCGTGTTTGCACAATTCAGCAAATGAAGCAAGATCCATATGCCGCATTTCCGCCTCCTTGCGAAAAATTATACCTCCATTCATGAATCTCCAATCATATCTTTCACACAACCCCTCGACAAGTGTGCTGGTGCCACTTCCAGCTTTGCCGCTGACGGTTATATTCAACAATGGATCACTTCCATTGATGCCTGCAGACTATGCATCTCAATTCTCCACTGCCTGCTCTTTCTACTCGTTCACCATCACATTCGGGACAGGTCGTTCCTTGTTTCGGCGGCGTTCTTGCTGATACTGCAGTTGTGACGATAAGGCCCGTTTGTTTTGATTTTGATTTTCCTTTACTCCTGCTTCTCCGCTGTTGTCTTTTCCGGGAGCGAGAACCGCCAGTCTCTTTTGTCTGGATCATGTGCAGATATGGTTCAGGAATACTTTCTCCAGCGACTACAACGGGATGACTCTTGAATCTCCACAACTTGATATGCCTGTCAACCGCTCTACCTAATGGAGCTGACATACAGATATAGGCGCATATCCAAGCAGGAAAGAAGAGAAATGTTCCGGTGCTCATGTTCCAATGCTCCTCCCACGGAAGTGAGATGTAACCTACACGGAAACTATCAACCACTTGTCCGACCCAAGCAAAGATGGCGATGATGAAGATGAAGGTGAACATCATAGGTTTCATTCCTCCCATCTGGACCTCCATCTGTTCGGGCATCAATTGCTGCTGAAGAGTGGCCGCCTTTTCCTTGCGGATCGGGTCTCTTGCCATCGTCGCTTCATTCATCATTCGTCGCACTTGCGACATTCTGTGGCCGATGTGTGCTTGCTTTATCGGGTCGATGAAGAGATTCCTCAATATGGTGTTGATCAGCATTGATGCAGTTCCGATGAAGAACACTGTGACGATGAACCAATTATCCTCAGGGAGAATCGGTGACAGTATCGGGTCAGCATATCCGGCCAGTCCCATTCTGAAGCCTGGATTCATCAGTAACAGCATCATCATCAGCATGAAGAACAGCATCATCAACATCTGACCCCCCGGCGGTGATGGAGGTCCCGCCTGTGAGCCAGCCTGTGCCATGTTTCACTCGGCCCACTCGCGCAGCATGAAGGTTGTCTAGAGAATCTCCGGCAAGTTCTCACAAACCAGTTGAAGGAGAGGTTTTGTGCAACATCTTTTCATTGGTAGCGTTCATTGCGAAGCATGGATGCGGTATCGGCGACCATCGCAATGGCTGAGGCGCAGGCCCGAATGGGCCTCCACGACGACGCGATATCCGAATTGAGAAAGGCTGTACGCGTGCATCCAAGAAATCTGGATATCCATGAGAAACTGGGGCGTATCCTATTTCATCAACAGCGTTTTGAAGCGGCATTACCGCATCTCCAGAGAGTCGTTCGCAAGAAGGCAGATTCAGGAGAATTGAACATGCTGGTTGGCAATTGTGCGCTTTCCACCGGGCGTTCCAAGGCGGCACAGCGTTCTTTTGAGAGATGCATTGCGGTTTCTTTTCGGACTGATACTGCCTTGGCAAATGTAGGCCGTTCGTTGATCGCTAGAAGGAAGGCTCAGGCCGCATGGGACCGAATTCATGAGGCATTCGTTTCTGGCGGCAGCATTTCCTCGGAACTTCATGAGGTTCTTGAGATGTGCGCGCCTCTGGTGGCTGGACAAGTACCTGCTCTAGCAGCATCATTTGCAGTGGAGGAATCATCCATCTCTACATCTGTTGATGCCCCTCCAGGCTCAATTGAGGCGATGGCTGGAATTGTTCATTCGAACGCTCCTGATTCGTCATTCGACATAGGATTAGGGTTACTTGAAGAGGATGAGGATTCACATGTCAAGAGATTGGAGATATCGATGCCCGGTGCGGGATTGGATACTCCTGAATCCAGAGCGGTATGGAATGAACCATTGGAAGAACATTCAGATGAGGAACCTCAATGGCAACATTCTGAGACTGATCACAATGCTTGGATTGAAGATGATCATTGGAATTCAATACCAGTGCCCGTCTCAAATTCACAACCACTCATTACAGAGATGAGTGAGGACGCCCCCCTTCCAATCTCCGATGTTTCTTCACATATCGATCTGCCGTTTGGAGTAGGAGTAGCACCTCTTGCTGAAGTCGAGTCAGCAGGGGCCACTGCTGAGATATCTTCTGATTTGGAGGAGGAGGTTGAGGAGGATGTAACTCCTGAAGTAGATTCACCCGTGATTGTTCCGATTGAGGATGAATCGCTTGATGTCGAATCACTTGATGCTCAACCTGAACCAGTGAAGCAGAAAATGCCATTTCCTGGCCTACCAGTTCTGGCTACAGAGGGCCTTGCATTGTCTGAATTGGCAGGATTGCCAAAACAGCAGCGTGTCTGGTGCTGGACAACCTCCTATGGAGAAGTACCTTGGGGTATGGAATTATTGAAATCCAGGCCGGATGATCGGGTTGAGGCAGCTACGGCTGAATTGACAGCATGGTCCTTGCAGAATCCTGACGTATGGTTGGCTATTGACCTCCAGAAGGAAGACAGAGTTCCCGTTGACATCAACAATGTCGGTGCCGTCATTGCGGGATTGAGGAATCCAGTGATCTTGTTGGTGCCGAATGAACATATCACCGATCACTGGCCGGTCTGGGGTCAGACCGCCGAGTAACTGGTTCACCGGCTCTAGAAAATGGGCATGAGTGCCCAATCACGAGAACACGAAGCCACAGGTGTTGCAAGTAGCACTTCCGGCAGGGTTCTGAGTTGTACAGATTCCACATATCAGAGGCCCATCAGCAGCGGTTTCTTCTGCCACAGTCTCATCATCGCCTTCCGAAGCATCATCGCCTTCTGAATCACCAGCGTCATCTGAAGCATCATCTTCGCCAGAGTCTTCTTCCACATTCTCAGCATCTCCGGAGTCTCCTCCATCATCAGAATCACTGCCCTCATCGTCTGCATCGCTATCATCTGCATCGCCTTCATCAGATTCCCATGCTTCTGCAGCAGCAGTCAATTCACCCTTGTTGAGGTAGTTGTTGTCATCAGCATCAAAATTGATTGCGTGAGCGATGAATGCATCACGATCATCGATTTCGTGATCTTCCATGACCTTGGCCAAAACGTTTTCATTCCAACTGAAATCTGAAGCAGCATCTTCACCAGACTCCTCACTTGAATCATCAGAGTCATCGGTTGAATCGTCAGATGGCATACTGGCTAATGATGAATCATCCTCTACTTCGTCCCCAAATGTAGCTCCATGGAATTTCTGCATTGCTTCAGCATCGATATCTCCATCGCCCTTGATCTCGTAAGAGACTTCCATTTTCTCATCTTTGGCGATGACAGGTACATGCCATTCAACTGAAGTTCCATCATCATTCGAATCAGTCTTCATCTCGACATCACTGCGCTTCTCATTTCCTGCACCTTTTACGACACAGTCCTTGATATCAAACCCAACCGGTAGGACATCATGGATGACCAGATCCTGCAGCGCGGTATCGGAACGGTTTTCAAAGATGATCAGAACTTCGAAGCGACCCTTCCCTCCAATTGGAATAACGGTCTTCCCAGCACTGAACTTTCGGCGCTTGTGCGAGACCTTGATGACAGGAGATTCTGCTGCATCTCTAGCACAGACTGGCCCAAATCGTTCGGCACTGAACTCAGTTCTGGCTGGCGCTGCAACTTCTTCGTTTGCAGGGCTTGGGTCGGGGGCGGTCAAGGCGTATTCGATATCCATAGTGGAACCCGCTTTCAAGCCAATTGGACCCCGAGTACCAACTGTCAACTGAAGAGTGCATCCATCTCCATCGGGACTTCTGCGGAATTCCTCAAGTGTGACTCCTTCCTTGACTTCGACTCTGAACTGCTCTGAAGACATTCTTTCTCCATCGATGGAAATTGTCAGAGCATCTGCAGTAGGTACAGTGAACAAACCAGGAACATCATCGGTTATCCTCATCAGGTTGATATCTGAAGAACCAGTATTCTTGATGCTCATACATGCATTGACGACTTGCTCACGATAACTCCTCAAAGTTGCTGCATCGTAAGTCTTGGTGACCTCCGCCTCAAGAATCGTGAAGGTCTGTGGCTCCAGTTCAATACTTCCAGAGGTCATGTGTTCTACACGAGGAATCACTGAGTATCCCAGTTCATTGGTGAAATCTGGGCGTTCGTTTGCCGCTACCTCTTTAGTTTCAGACTCCCATTTTCCTTGTGGTGCTACATCCTCTGAGACATCTGCAACGTCGAACAAGAGTTCTTCACTACCTGATACTCTAACCTGTAGTTTCACCAGATCAACTACAAAACTTGAGCGGTTCTCAAAGACAGCTTGACAGCGCCAGTTATCTGGACGCTCATCTTCATCCACTACCATGTATGAGAATCCTCGGCAGAATGCATCGACTTCGCTGAAGTGTACGCTTGAAAGGGTTGCATCAGCGGAATAGGTGGCTTTTGCAGTACCAGCATTCACCGGTTTGATGTCGGTGACCAAAACATTTGCTTCACAAGTGAGTGTCCTCACTTCTCCAGCATTCAATGAACCAACATTCCAGGTCAATGTTGACCCTTCGACCTCTGCGCCGGAGGTGATCTCAATCGGATCAGGAATGTTACGTGTAACAAGTACATCATCCACCTGTACGGAGGAAACGTTCTCAACTTCTATCTCCAATGCAATTGCGGTCGCCTCAGAATCATGTGAAACTGAAAGGCTTCTCTCCTGTGAACGAGATGGGTTTGTATCAATCCTTTCGCGAAGGATAAGCATTCTTGCGTTCTTGACCTTGTAGTCGACGCTGTGGTCTGTGTCGGGTTCAAGTTCAGCAACAGGCATGTGTTCTCCCTTGAAATCGGTTGAACCAGTTTCAGCTAGGAAAACATCGATATCCCACAACCTGTCTTCAGAACTTGGATTGTGGAGTGTCATTACACCCTTGACCTTCTGGCGAACGATGTCCCCATCGCTTGTCAGCAATGCATCTTCGTTTTCACTCAGACTAGCGTGAATCTTGTCTCCTTGGATATCATCAACCATATCGGTAGTTCGCAAGGTTCCTCCAGCATGTCTGCTTGGAGGGGTGGTTTCCTCATCGAATTCAGCTCCAACTTCATCTATACCTCCACTCAGAAGGTCCAGACTGGGTGTTTCAGGTGGCGCATCTTCAACAGGAGCCAAAGGATCCAGAGCAGCGGCCTCGGGGGCCGCTGGCGGGGCTAACAAGTCAATCTCAGGTGGTGGTGGTGGGGGCGCACTCAGTAGATCCATACCCGGTGGTGCCGGGGGCGCATCCATTGGAGGTGGAGGTGGGGGCGCACTCAGTAGATCCATACCCGGTGGTGCTGGGGGCGCATCCATCTCTGGGGGCGCATCCATTGGTGGCGGTGGTGGTAGATCCATTCCTGGTGGTGCCGGAGGTGCCTCTTCATCCTCAACGGTTTCGGAATCATCCATTGGAGGTGGTGGTGGCAGATCCATTCCCGGAGGTGCGGGAGGCGCATCCATTTCAGGAGGCGCATCCATTGGAGGTGGAGGTGGCAGATCCATTCCCGGAGGCGCGGGAGGCGCATCCATTTCAGGTGGTGCCGGTGGTGCTTCCATTCCGGGTGGCGCATCCATTGGTGGAGGTGGAGGCAAGTCCATCCCTGGTGGTGCTGGAGGAGCTGGTGGCGCATCCATTTGTGGAGGTGGAGGCAAGTCCATTCCCGGTGGTGCGGGAGGTGCATCCATTCCCGGTGGTGCGGGAGGCATTTCCATGCCGGGTGGGGCAGGTGGCAGTCCGGGTGGCGGAGGGGGCATATCGTCGCTCATTTCATTCAACTCTATCGCAATACGTTGCGGGTATCCTGCCCATCGTTGACTGCCGTATAACGATTGCCAACCTGCGAGCACTCTATATGACCCAGATATCGACTGAATGAGGCACTCTATTGGACCTGTGCGAGGGTTGAAGAAAGGCAAGCCCACGGCCGGTATCATGGCTGTACAAGATACTACTTCACCACCGGTGTTGTTTGTCGTAGGAACCGCAGGTGCTGGAAAGAGTTCATTGACCACGGCATTCCAAAGATGGGCCCGATTTCTAGAGGTAGATGTATTGACCATCAATCTTGATCCTGGAGCCGAAAGAGTGCATCATGACCCGGAATTCGATGTCAGGGATCTTGTCAGTCTCAGCGAGGTGATGGATGAATATGATCTTGGACCCAATGGGGCGCAGATACTTGCTGCGGATCTTGTGGCTGCGCAGGCCCATGACATCGCAGAGGAACTAGAAGGTTTGTCAGGTGATGTGATGGTCATAGATACTCCTGGGCAGGTTGAATTGTTTGCATTCAGGGAAGCCTCGAGTCATATGATTGAGGTGTTGGGAAATGACCAAGCCGCGGTGATATATCTGTTCGATCCTATGCTGTCACGTTCTCCGAGTGGATTCGTCTCCCAGATGTTGTTATCCAGTATCGTTGAATTCAGGCTTGGACTTCCTACCAAGAACTTCCTTTCCAAGTGTGACCTTCTAGATGAAGGCGAATTGGAGAAGATAATGGAATGGGGCGAGCGTCTTGAGATTCTCGAGATGGCCTTGTATGATGAGGCTGGAGGCCAGCGTACCGAGTTTGCCATCAATCAATTGCGATTGTTGCAGAATTTCGCCCAGACCCCAGGGCTGACTCCATTGTCCAGTGAATTGGAAGAAGGACTTGCGGACATTCTATCTTTTGCTGAGGCATTGTTCGGTGGAATGGGTGATTCAAGGGATGGATTCGCTTCAGATATCGAACATGAGCGGGATACCATCGAGTGAGAATGTTCTTCATCAGAGCAGCCTGCGACAATCCATGGTCGACCACCTGTTATCGATAGATGATGTTGCTGATGATCTTGCTGACATCCTACGTTGGGCTATTTCCCTCAAACAGGATACGGAATTTGCGGATGATTTCAAACCTCTCGATGGATTGAGTATCGGCTCGATTTATGAGAAACCAAGTACCCGGACCAGAGTATCATTTGAAACTGGGATTCACAAGTTGGGAGGTCAACCTTTGACATTGCTCAAAGGTGATATTCAGCTCGGAAAATCAGAGACTATTGCAGATACTGCACAGGTATTGAGCAGGTATCTTGATGCCCTTACATATCGCTGTTTTGCGCACTCTGATGTCGAAGAATTAGCCGCACATTCGGGGATTCCTGTGATCAATGCACTCTCGGATAAACACCATCCTTGTCAGGCTGCAGCAGACTTCATGACGATGATGGAGAAGGATCCGGAATTCAAGCAGACAAGAGTAGCGTGGGTTGGAGATGGAAACAATGTTCTCCACGATCTCATTCTTGGTTGTTCAATCCTAGGAATTGACTGTACTTGGGCAGTTCCTGAAGGATATGAGCCGGATGAAGACGTGGTCTTGAAAGCCATGGAATTGGCTGAGGTCAGCGGGGCTGAATTGAGGCAGACCCACGAGCCTGAAGATGCAGTTTCTGGAGCCACCATCATTTACACCGATGTGTTTGTTTCAATGGGCGAGGAGAATCAGGTTGACAAGGTGGGTGATTTTGAAGGATTCCAGATCAATATGGAACTTCTCGCTGTTGCAGATGAAGATTGGTCATTCATGCATTGCTTACCAGCGCATCGCGGCGATGAGGTTACGGATGAAGTGATGGATCACGAGAAGTCGATTGTATTTGACCAGGCTGAAAACCGTATGTGGGCACAGATGTCACTCCTGACTTACTTATGTGATATGGGCGCATGGGAGACTTGGGTTGAGTTTCTGGATCTCTAGGGCAAGGCGACGCTGGCAGCAAATCCCAGCAACCCTAGAAGCAGCCCCTTTCTCAAGGCTTTCTGAGCTTTTTCATCCTCACCAGCTGCAAGGGCTCTATTCGTTGTCATGATCAATATTATCGCAGGGGTTTGAAACAATAACCACTGAATTGGCAGGAGCGACAAGTAGTAGGGAATCGCTGCGCATATCAGTCCTGCCAGTGCCAATAGATAGGCCACCATTCGGGCGTTTTCTGACCCCACTTCCATCGGAAATGTTTTCCTTCCTTCATCGGATTCCATGTCCTCGCAATCCTTGACGATCTCTCGTCCGAGATTTACGAAGAAAGCAGTTGCAGCTACCAACCAGACCAGTATTTTTCCGATACCACCAACCGATGCAGCGCCGAAGATTATCACCGCACCAACCAGCATTGAGATGGAGATGTTTCCAGATAACCCGCGTTCTTTGATTCGTGGCCCTAGATCATATGTGACCATGAGGGCAGCAGCAATGCCCCAGATCAGTGGAACCCCCCACCATTCTGACACATCGTTCTTGATCAGTACAGTACTGGCCACCATGCCCAGCAATGAAATCAGCCAGCAACTGGTTGCCAGCATCTTGGCTCGCTCAATGCTGATACGGCCTGAAGGAATTGGCCTGTATGGGTGCGCTTCAGAATCTATATTTCGGTCAACTATGTCGTTGACCATGTTTCCAGCAGCTATGAATGACATGACACTGATCACCGTGACTGAAAGGGAAATTATCTGCAGTTCAGTGATGCCAGCGATATACCCGCCTAGAGTACATGTTATCCCCCCGGCCAATACATTTCCTGGTCTTGCCAGTTCTAGCCATGCAGGTCGCGAACTCAACACGTATAGCGAACATGGGCCGAGATTTGAGGATGTCCCTCAAGCAACCGTACCTTCTGACAGTGACCAGATACAGACTCTGATACGAAAGCCACCGGGAACCTGGCCATTGTCGAAGCCGGATTTCGTGAAACGTGCATCTCTGGCAAGAACATTCCCTAATTGGTTCATGGTCGCTCCCCAGCGATAGCGGTTGTTTACGTGCTCAAATATCTCTGAGGTGTTTGCTTCACCCTTTTCATGGAGGAATTCATACACGGCGCCGCGCAATCGTTTGGTCCTGCTCATGCCAGACCACCTCTTCGTAGTCGTTCGATCAGATGTTTCCAGGTCGTCTTGGGCTTTTCCATGGAAGTCAATGGCCACGAAGTGATACGCCACTGCATCGCTTTGACCGTCTGTGGCATTCTTCCATCTGCAGTTGCTAGCAGGACATTGACATCGGCCCATACTGGCAATTCTTGTTTGCTCATTGTGGTAGACTTCAAATCGCTGAAGCCCAGCCCTGATAGTTGCTCGGTTTCGGTTCTCATGAATCACTATCTGTTGCCTCTCCATATGAATGAGAACAGGAGAGGGGTTGTTGGAGGTGAAGATGTAGAAGCCACTCAATACGGCGTTTACACTTTCAATTTACGGTTGAAAGTGAAGTCAGAATGACCATATCGTTTGTCTTAAAGAGTGAGGCAGGGTCGGCCGGACAGCACACTGCTCGCGTGGTGTAGCGGCCCATCATGAAGGCCTCTCGAGCCTTCGACCCGGGTTCAAATCCCGGCGCGAGCATCCATGCAAAAAAGACTCACTGCAAGCCTTAAAGTCATTAATGATGATTAAATATTCAGGACAGTTTTGATAATTGTTCGAGTATGAATCGCATCGCATCAGGATTCGCTTCTTTCGTCTTGTTGGAGATGACAGAACGCCCCACTACATTTGAGCCTAGATATGAGAACTGCATTCTCATTGCGGCAATCACACCTTGCCCCCCACCACCGCTGTGAGTTGAGAGTCCGACTGGGCGGCCGTTGAAGAGGCCACGGAAATCTTCTCCCTTGGTGGACAACCAAGCGATGGTATTGTTCAATGTTGGAGGAATGGAACCATTGTATTCAGGGGCACAGATCACCCAGGCATCGGCGGCAGCCATCCTTTGTTCGATCACCTGCAGTAGAACAGGGCTGCCTTCATCGTCTCTTCTGGGGGTGTACAATGGGAGTTCATCAGCACATAGTTCAAGGATATCCATCGTGTATCCGGACTCAGTTCCGACCTCTACCCATTTCTTTGCCAGCACGAGGTTCTTACCATCGGATGCTGCAATCACCAGGACTGTGCCCATATATCCGCCAAGGGTTGTCTGATTAGAATATGCGGCTTGGAAAAAGCACCACAGAAACCGGTCAGAATGCCTTTGATTTGAACCGAATCATTATACCACCGACAGTGACCCTGAAATCGATTGGGATGCGCTCAACTAAGCGAAAGCAAGATTTCTCCATGAAATGTGTATTGATGGAGATGATGGAGACAGAGTTACACAAACAAGGAATTACTGCACGAGATGAACAACATAGGAGACTTGATCCTCGGCGCAGGAAAGCAGACCATACACAGGCTGCAGCGGGCGTTATTGCAACCATGGCTCTCGAAACCCAAGAGGCCCCTGAAAAGAAGGTGATGATAGCTTTCGATGCTTCCCCTCAGAAGAATGAACCGGCTCGTAAGATGCGACGAATCCGCAAGGTGGTGAAATCAGATCGCAGTGTTGGAGGATTGGCAGAAAGAGCCTCACTGAACGATTCCTACGTACGTGTATCTGGTGATTCAAATACCAAATCGCGGACCCGAAAAGTGCGTTTGACCTGATTTCACTTGAAACGAACCTTCTTGACACTGACCAAAGTGGGCATCCCGTTCAGGAGGTGGGATGCTGACTTCAGACATGTACAATCCCAGTGAAGAACACCTCATGGTCCGCGAGATGGTTCGGGATTTCGTGCAGGAACATGTAGAACCACAAGCTCTCGAACATGACCGAATGGAGAAGTTCAATCTGGATATGTTCAAACAACTTGGTGAACTTGGCCTCCTTGGATTGACAGCACCCGAAGAATTCGGTGGAGCAGGAATGGATGCTACTGCAGCAGTGATCGTTCATGAGGAGTTATCAGCCAGTGATCCAGGTTTCGCTCTGGCATATCTAGCACATAGTATGCTGTTCGTCAATAATCTGGCAGTGAACGGTAGTGATGAGCAGAAGGCTAGATTTCTACCCGGAGTCTGCAGTGGACTCGCAATTGGTTGCATGGCGATGTCAGAGCCAGATGTTGGCACAGATGTCCTTGGACTTTCCAGCACTGCGGTACAGAATGAAGAAGGGGACTGGGTACTGAATGGGCGCAAGATGTGGATAACCAATGGCTGCATCGATGATGAAGGAACACCAGCAGACATCGTCTGGGTCTATGCCAAGACAGGTGTCGATGATAATGGCCGAAACAGTCTATCTACCTTCCTCGTGGAGAAGGGAACTCCTGGCTATTCAGTTGGTCAGAAAATCATGGATAAGACAGGTATGAGGGCTTCGAACACTGCTGAACTGTTGTTCGATGATTGTGTGGTTCCTGCTGCCAACATGGTGGGTAAGAAAGGTAGCGCATTGATACACATGATGCGCAATCTCGAAATTGAACGTCTTACATTGGCCGCAATGGCAGTAGGCATCTCTCGCCGTTCACTGCAGGCAATGAATCGATATGCGGATGAAAGGCAGGCATTCGGTAAGGCAATCAGGGATTTTGGTCAGATTCAGCGACACATCGGCGAATCATGGGCAGAGTTTCGAGCCATGAGAGCATACATCTACGATACTGCCAGGAAGATGAGTCTTGGTGTTGGAGGACACCGACTTGACAGTGATGGAATCAAATTGTTTGCCACTACCGCTGCAAAGAATATTGCAGATCGTGCGATACAGGTGATGGGTGGCTATGGCTACGTAGGAGAATACGTGGTTGAGAGGTTGTGGAGGGATGCTAAACTACTCGAGATCGGAGGGGGGACTCTTGAATCGCATCAGAAGAATATCACCAAGGACCTCTCGAAGGACCCCGATGCCATACTGCGTTAGGATTCATCGGATTGCGAATCAGTTGATGTTTCATCATCCTTGGTTTCATCGGCTTTACCGAACCTTCGAGAGAATGCGCGTGAGAATGCCCCCCCGAATCCTGAAATCAATAATACCAACAAAGCGAATACTGAACCGTAGGCCCAGATATTTGTCACAGTTCCGAATTCTTCTGCCGTCAACATCAGTGCTGTGCCTGCTGCAAGTGCAACTCCAATCGATGTCTGGATCCGCATTCCCATCGGCATCGAAAGCAATGTCTTGGCCTGATGAAGGCGATGAAGAATATGGAATGACCACAATCCCGCACCAAGAGACCACGTCAACAGGTCTGCTGGCCACACATCTCCTAACATCCATCCTTTGAGGGTGACGAATTGGTCTGCACCGATTAGTGCTACCAGCCATAATAGTGAGATTCCCATCAATGTCAAGCCCTCATTCAAGGTCATGTTCAGG
Organism: uncultured euryarchaeote; assembly: GCA_937897005.1. Taxonomy (GTDB): domain Archaea; phylum Thermoplasmatota; class Poseidoniia; order Poseidoniales; family Poseidoniaceae; genus UBA226. Next base: position 346 of record CALCOQ010000050.1, on the reverse strand, counting down.
TCTTTTCCAAGCGTGTCCGGGCGATTTTGACTTAGGTTCCTAGTTGTACTATCTATAGCATCATTTGAAGGTGCCTCCATACCATCTATGCTACCTTGCAGTTCCTTTATTCGTTCGCTTTGATACTGCATCACGTCAACTGCGTCTGATAACAGGACCTTGAGTTCCTGAATCTGCACCTCATGGGAATCCACGTTTTCAGTCGCTTCTTCTTCTTCTTTTTCTTCCTCTTCTTCGGGGTTAGTAACAAAGTCACTATGGTGTCCTTTATCAGGCTTTCCTAAATACGCTGTCTCTGTCTTTGACAACCTTCTTGTTTTTCCTTTCGCTGACATTGTTTTTCCTT
>CALCOQ010000049.1 GCA_937897005.1 uncultured euryarchaeote | reverse complement strand
GCAATTTTCGGTCAGCAATCATCATGCATCCTGCGAATAACATGAATGGAAGAATCAGGAAATCATAGTATGGTTTTTCTCCACCCTTTCCAAAGCATATCGGGTCGCATTCCCAGCTTGACAATCCAGGACCAATTCCAGTTGCTGGTTGGGTCCAGATGAATAACGCCAGCGACATCAGAAACATCGAGGATGCTGGGGAGGAAAGCCCTGAGAAGTATGGAACATAACCACCTTCTTCATGGGCGAATCTCGCCAATCGAAGCATACCTGTTGCGATGACCCAACAACAGGCGGCTCCCAGCAAAATCGTCCAGAATGGTGTTGCAGACCCCATTCGACCGAACATGACGAAGATCATCAGGGCAGGTGCTACACAGAATGCCAAGCAATCAGACATGATGTCGAGGCTGCCACCAAGTATTCTGACCTTTGAGTATCTACGTGCGATTGGACCATCGATGACATCACCGATCACAGAGAGTATGATGCAGAGCACTGCAGCCCAGATGAATATATCATTCATCCCTCCACCAATCGGATCAGACAGCCCGTCAACTGCAAGGACCAACATCAGAACAGCGACCGCTCCCAGCAGACCATTGGCCAGTGTGATATAATCCGCGATGCCCATCATCCGGTAGGTGGTTTTCATGGATATCAAGGCGGACGGAAGGTAAGTACTCTTTCAACAAATCCCTGTCGAAGTAGATGAAAGGCTATTCTTGAGAGAGTAATTTCATTCTCAGCCGGTCATCTCAAAGCCCGTATCACAGGCAGGGCAGGTGACATTTCGGGTTCCTGGCCTCGTACGTAATCTCAATCGGCGTTCGCAGCCCGGGCACTGAATCTCGGACTTGGGAACGTTCGCTTTCACTTCGAAGTCACACAGACAAGAACCACAGCGGATATTCGCAGGTCTCTCTCCAATACCAACAACGAGCAGTTTGTTGCATTTTGGGCAGCCGAGTTTTTCATCTTCCCAGTCTCTTCGAGTGACTTCGTGATCGATCTTCATCCTTGCTCCGCAGAGAACACATGATAATTCACCCAGAGCACTGGGAAGCAATCCATCGCATTTGGGACAGGACAACGGTGGAGGTGCGATTTTCGATTCGACACCCCAAGGTCCTTCTTCATCATCACCATCTTCAGGAGCATCAGCCTCGGTCTCTTCTGACATCCATAATCCTCCAGTTCATCTGGGTTTGGATATCAATGCAACAGCGGAAGGAATGAAAGTGAATGGTAGATCGAATTCCAGTCCATTTTCTATCGCTACTCTCTCGATTGTCTTCTTGGCAGTTATGGAATCGGTTGCGTTTCCGGATAGGTTGACCATTCTTATCTGAGCACCGCGTTCCAGCAGTTCTCTTACTTCGGGGTCGAGATTCTCGACCCATGATGGCACACCACCACCAGAGACGGTGTTTGGCTGAATCTGGTCATCTTTGCTGGAACTCACCTTTTGGATACATCTCCACCAACGAGAACGTCCGATATCTCGGTGATTCTCGATCAGCCCGATCTGACTCAAATGCTTGAGATGATGATAGAGATGGTATCTCTCTATACCTACTGCTTTGCACAGTTGCACGGTCGACATTTCAGCAGAGTCAGCCAGTTGTTGGTAGAGAGCGTGTCGAGTAGGATGTGCAAGAGCCAGTCGAATGGGGTCGCCCCTGATCTTTGCCATACTCCATCCCCGTGTTTCCCAAGCCGGCTCAGCCATATTTCAAAGCGTCGCAAGATGACCTTGTTTCATGACCTCAAGCCGCGCCTTGCCATCAATGATTGAAAAGCCTCTCGAGTATCTCCCCATAGATCCTTGAACAGATCCATCAACATGGCAAGGATTCCTTTTTCACCGGATAATCTTGCACCGTTGAGGATGACCAGGATGGCTGAAGCCTCGTGAGCCAGAACTCCAATCCAAAGCTGGTCGTTGTACTCCGCTACCACCGACCAGACCAGCAAAATGGTGATGGACACCGAAATCAGAATATTCTGAGTGACTATGGTTCTGGTCCTTCGTGCCAACCGAATCAATTTACTGATCAGACGAGGGTCATCTCCTGGAACCAGTACGTCGGCGGCATCAAGATTCACTTGCTCACCACTGCCTATCGCTACTCCAACGTCAGAATTAGCCAGTGCTGCGGCATCATTGAATCCATCTCCGGCCATCATGGTCACATGCGTTTTCGCTCTTGCCTCCACCCAATTCGCTTTGTCATTCGGGTCGAGGTCACCTCGACAGGCAGCAGCCGGAATGCCGACTCGCGGTCCAAAGGCCTCAACAGCAGCACTGAGGTCACCTGACAATACTTCGACATTCACCTTCTGTCGATGCAATTCCTGAATCATCGTTTCAGCACCTACTCGAATATCATCATGAACGAAGACGAACAGTGCAACGGCTTTGCCCGAACTGCTCAACAAGGAAGTGCCATGTCCTTCTTCCATGGTTGATTCCAATGCCTTGTTGATCTCAGAAGGTATCTTCACTCCTTCGGAGAGTAGCCAGTCCGGTCGTCCGAACATGACCTTGATGTTTCCATGTTTACCAGTGACTCCAGCCTTTCCATCATTGTGTCCCTTGACCTTGGTGGCTACGTATCCCTTCTCTGCTACCTGTGATTTGATGACCTCAGCATAGGGATGTGAGGAACGGGCTTCCAATCCAGCAGCCAGTTTCATTGCCGCAGCCTCTTGTTTGCCTTTGGCCATCACCACTCTGTCCAGCCTTGGTCTGCCAGAGGTCAAGGTTCCAGTCTTATCCAATAATGCCAGATTGACCCTGCCCAGGCGTTCGATGACGTCTCCGCCACGAGCGATGGCTCCCGAATGAGCAGCATTGGCCAAAGAAGCGGCGTGAGGAATGGGTGCAGCAAGAAGCAGTGCACATGGGCAAGCAACCACCCACAACAGCAGCATGATCTTCCAGTTGGAAGAGTCTCCAGAGAGGAACCAGGCCAATGGTGCACCTATGAGGACCAGTGGAATCCATATCGATGTGAAGACTTCAACGGTACTCTGCAGGCGCGGTGGTTTGTCTTTGAATGAATGAACATCTTCAATCAGCCCACTGAGCCTTGTGTTCTCTCCAGTAGCAGTGGTGCTGATTATCAATGGACCCTGTCTCAACACCAGACCTGCCAACACTTCATCGCCTTCTTCCACTCTTACAGGAATCGACTCTCCGGTCAAAGGCGCTCTATCGATTGAGCCAGTTCCTTCCACCACTTCTCCATCAACAGGGATGACCTCGCCGCTACGAACCTCGACACGGTCTCCAACAGCCAGTAATGAGACAGGCATCTCCTCAATGTCACACAGCGGTTCTGCCATCTGAACAGGCGCACCTTGTGCCAAGGATGTTGAATCTGGTTCTGCAACCTCCACGGTTGCCATGTTCAACTGTATTCCAGATGTCTTGGACTTCTCTTGAACCACTCTCGCTTTACGGGGAAGACGGTCCAGTCCACCCTGCATCGCTTTGCGCGCTCGCATCAATGCAGAGCCTTCCATATGTGAGGTGAATGCAACCAGGATGACCACCAGAAGTGCCTCGCTCCAAGCCTGTAGAACCGCGGCACCCAGCACCGCCAAGGTGGTCAATATCTGGAATCCCAGTTGTCTTGACCTGAGGCTGGCTATTGCCTCAATGAACATCCTGAAACCTCCGATGAGAATTCCAGCGATACCGATACTCATTATCAACCAAATCGGCCCACCCAGCACTTCCAGTGTAAGGACTGCAGCGAATGCAGGCACTGCTATCGCTCCACCGAGCAGACGAATCTGGTCAGGACGCAGACGATTAGAGACAGCGGGACGAAGCTGGACTTCATGCCCGACCAGATTGGTCAATGCCAAATCGCGTGCCTCGACTATCGAGGCGCTGGAATCCTCAGATATCTGGACCAGGATTCCACCATCATCATCTGACTGGACATCCAGAATACCGGATTGTCTCTTGATCAACTTCAACAGTCTTCTGGAATCAACATCCAAGCGGTTGCACAGGCGTTCACTCTTCACTCCGACCATCTGATACCACTGTAGGTCTGGAGCATGTCCTAGACTTGACAAAACACCATTGGCTTCAGAAAGTGTTCCCTTGGATAGGTCAACCACCAATCTGACACTGCCTTCGGCTGCTGATACATTGCATTCGGTGACCACATCCAGTCGATTCAGCGCCCTTGTCGCCTTGAATGCACAATCAGGGCAATCCATTCCGGTCAGAGGCCAGGCTACAGAGTGTTCACCACTCACCACAAGGTCGACGAGGACCTCATCGATTGGAGCTATTTCTATTTCAGGTTCAATGATGGCTTCAGCCACTGGCAGCTTCTGGATTTCTTCAATCTCTTGAATTTGAGAGGGTCCAGAAAGGTCGTCGAGGAAAAGAAAATCCTCACCACCATCTTCCCCTGCCATGTTGAGCGACGAGATGCCCTTCGTCAAGAACCCAACGCTCCTTCAACGTTACAATCAAGCGCTAAACCCTCGTGGTTCTACCATGGGGCTATTGCCTACAGAGCATGATCTCAGAATGCTTGTCATCGATATCGATGGAACCCTGACCGATGAGGACAAATTGTTGCATACTGGTGCTGTTGAAGCGCTGCGAAAACTTGAGCAGGCAGGGATTCCAGTCGGCCTAGCGACCGGAAATGTCAGGCCAATCACCTGGGGATTGTGGAGATTCCTTGGAATCACAGGTCCGATGATATGTGAAACAGGTGGAGTGATCTGGGAGCCACAACATGAGCAACTACTGCACATGGCAGATGGTGTCCGTTCGAGGGCTGCT
>CALCOQ010000048.1 GCA_937897005.1 uncultured euryarchaeote | reverse complement strand
GACTTTGAGTCTACTGTCTCTGTCTCCCATCCTGTTCCATTATGATAGGCGTAGCGCAAATCATCGGTGTTGTCTCCACCAAAATAGGATACATGGGGCCGGTCCTGGCTATCTAGGTCGAGAGAAATCCAAGAACCGTAGTAATTCTGATTGGATGTGTCAATGGTTTCTATGTCCCAGACCTCTGTACCTGCGGTAGCGGAAGCAGTTGAATTGAGTCTGGCGTATGAAACGTGATTGTTTCCAGAGTGATTCTGATATGCGATGTGAGGTATTCCTTGGCTGTCGAGTTTGAATCCAATTCCTCCCCATGAATTGTCGAAACTCATATCGGTGGAAACTACCACGGCATTGGCTCCAGATTGTGAAAGGTATCTGAGGTCCTCATCTGAAAGGTCGTAATATGAGAAATGGGGCCTGTCGGTCGAATCCATGACAATGGATGTGTATTCAGCCTCCTCATCGACGACTGACAAGGTCCAGTTTCCATCATATGCGGCATACTTCAACTGCCCTCCATTGTCTCTGTCTATGTAGACAATGTGTGGGTTGTCATTCGAGTCCACATCGATAGAGCAGAATTCTCCAACCAGACCAGTTGAATCAACGGTTTCTGTGGACCATGCTGTACCGTTGTAGTGAGTGTACAGGAGATTCTGGAACTGCATGTTGTAGTGGCTGAAATGAGGATTGTCTGCTGAATCAAGAACCAATGAGGCATGTTGACCGACATTGTTCGTCGAATATGCGGCCTGCTTGTACCATGAACTCCCATCGTTGTACGTGTACATCAGATCCCCTCCTGTGTAATTATAGTAAGCGATATGCGGGCCATTGCTTGAATCGAGAGCAATCGAGGTATAGGTCCCAACGTTATCCATTCCGCCCCAGTCCCCATCCAGAGTCATGTTGATCCAGGCGCTTCCATTGTAGTAGACATACTTCAAGTTGGTATTGTCCTCGTCACGATATGAGATGTGAGGGTTCATGTTGGTGCTGACATCTATTGAGGTGTGAGAACCGACGTCTCCATCTTCATCGATGGTCAGGTTGCTCCAGTTTGAGCCATCGAAGTGAGCATACTTCAGGTCACCAGATGTCGCATTGTAATAGGAGATATGCGGATTGTTCACCTTATCGAGAGCCAGCGAAGTGTAGGAGCCGACATCATCATCCGAATCGACGATGGTAGTGTTCCACTCCCAGCCATTGTATTTGGTGTACATCAAATTGCCATTCGTAGCATCATAGTAGGCGATGTGTGGATTGGATTCGCTGTCTAGAGCCAACGAACTGTATTGTCCGACGTTCCCCGTTTCGTCGATGTTCTTCGGCAGGTTTCCGACTGAAGTGGACATCTTTACTGCGGTATCTTCCAGGCTGGCAGACAGCATTGGGATAATGCTTGCAATGAGCATCAAAACAGCCAACATCAGTGCTTTCCGACTACTATTCATAGGAATCACGACTACACACTTGGTTTTAATTCCATGTCCGGAACCTACGGTTCCGAAAAATGATGTTTTTGCTCTATTTTCTACGATACAAAGCCGCACCTATCAGTGCGCAGAATCCGAGAGTGATTCCGAAGCCTGGGACGAAGCCGCTCTCACTGACATCTTCCCCTTCACTTTGACTTTCATCATCTTCACTCTGGCCTTCGTCATCATCGTTCTGCTCGCTTGGTGAATCGTAGAGGATGGCCTTTGTGATGGTCACATCGTACACCGGTTTGTCAGAACTTCCGGTAGCCACTTGACTGATCGCATCTATGACAGCCAATCCTGTGCTGTTGACGCCATCTATCGAGCCACCCAATGCCACTCCGAAGACGGTGTGGACTCCATCAAGATGCGAAGTTGGGGAATTCTGGTCGACGAAGAAGAATTGACTTCCTCCGGTATTGGGTTGGTTGGTCTTGGCCATTGAAATCACACCTGGTTCGTGATTGAAACCATTGTTTGTTTCATCTGGAATAGTATAGAGGTTGGTACTGCTGCAATCTGACTCACTGGCAATGGCTTGGCCATTACAATATCCTTGCCAAGAAGCAGCATATCCTCCAGTGCCCAACCCATATACAAAATCTCCACCCTGAATCATGAAACCATCGATTATCCTGTGGAAAATGGAACCGTTGTAGTTCCCGTATTGCACATGTTGGCGGAAATTCTCTGAGTGAATGGGTGCCGCTCCATCGTGCAGGTCGATGTGGAGTGTGCCGCAGTGTGCATTTCCAGAAGAATCAGTCCACGAGATGAAGAATATAACTGCAGTATCACGATGGATGCTCCCTGTTGAGGTGTTTGCACAATCTTGACTCTCGACTGGAATCTGTTCTGGGCAACCGTGCGAATCCACCGCCGTTCCAGCAGGAGTGTTGGGGCAGTCATCATCACTGTCAGGTATGCTGTCTCCATCGCTATCGGTGGTGGTGGCGTTACTCACATCATCGATACACAGCAGGAATTCATCAAAGTCAAGCAGTTGTCCAAAATCATCGTAGAGTTCGGCCCACACGCCATAGCAGTCCTCACTGAGATTGAGCGAAGCATTCGGTATCGGCGCTGAATAACCAGTATTGCTGCTGCTGTTTGTGGTGAAATTTCCAGATGCCACTAGAGACAAGGAAT
>CALCOQ010000047.1 GCA_937897005.1 uncultured euryarchaeote | reverse complement strand
TGTGATATGCGGAATCACCTGTACAGTCTTGCCGAGAAAATCGCCACGGCGTTCAGCTTCTATGACCTTCGAGTAGACCTTACCAGTGGTCAGGTTGTTGTCCCGTGTCAGATTCACGTCGAGAAAACGCTCGTAATTGCCGAGGTCAAGGTCCACTTCCCCACCATCATCGAGCACGAAAACCTCTCCATGCTCAAAGGGAGACATGGTCCCTGCATCGGTGTTCAGATAGGGGTCGATCTTGATTGCAGTCGGGCGCATCCCTGCGCTCTTCAGGAGTACTCCCAAGCTGGAAGCGGTGACTCCTTTTCCAAGTCCACTGAGGACTCCACCTGAGACAATGACGTACTTCATATCACATCAACGGGATACGGAGCCGGCATATACCATACATCAAGATTCTCATTCAAGGGTTCACCAGATGAATGGAATTGCAGCGGAGATGAACATCAAGATTGGGACCACCAGAAGTTCAAGAGTTGAGCGAGTTCTCTTGAGCAGTCCTAGTTCTGTTCCTCTGCTCAAACTTGCTTGCATTCCCACATCCTTGTTGCCTCGCATGACCAACAGAGATTGTTGAACAGATTTGTCCGAAGGGCAATCCGCCAGATCATCAGCACCTCTATTCTCCACTCGTCCCAAGCAGTATATCGGGTCAAATGCAGTGATGGCATGAATACTCCAACGCCATCTTCCAGTATCCCATTGAGTGAGTTCCTTACCCCAGTCACTCTGCTTGAAGGTCTCTGGTTCAACGATGATTCCGCCTGTTCCATCATGAATGATGAATCGAGATACATCTTCACCAGATGCCATTTTCTTCCAGCGTCTGTTCTTACCACTTCCAACTAATTTCTCTTCTATCCATCGATAGGCAAGACAGCCCCCCACTTCCTTGGTCTCATGTTCCCCGACCTTTGCAGTGAGGGTGCCAGTAGGCATTGGCAATGCTTGTCCAACCACTTCAGCAGGTCCAACTGCTATACTTCTGATTGAACTGGTTGGAGTATCTCTGAGATTATGGATGAATTTCCAGTTCTTGTATGATATTGCCACCCAGATCACCGTGAAGAGTACGATTCCATATCGCAGGATGTTTCCAACGAGGTTGTGGAATGAACTGCCATGTCTGGCCAGCAGGTCGGCAGCAAGCCAGATGGAGAAGGTGACGAAACCTATTGCAGCAATGCTGTAGATGGTCAGGGTCGCTGGCGTAGGAGTCCCAATGACGTTAGGGTGTTCGGGAATCAAGTCTTCATCCGGCCCACTCGCCCAAGGGTCACTGAGAATGACATCGGGTTTTGGAGGAGGTAGTACCCAATCATGATCGTCGACTGGACGAGTCAAGTTTCCAGCGGGGGCTGATGTGCCATCGATGAACTTGAACACAGGTCTTGGTGACCTTCCTTTACGGTATTTATTCAGGTCCCGGGACAGGGAAGTCGGTGTTGACATCATCAAGAACACACATCCCAGTGTGGCTAGGCTCATCGCCCAACGTTGGCCGTCTTCTCTATCGGTGACTTCTGAAGGAGGATTGTTTCCCTCACCTGCTGAGAACAACCACAGGGTTTCGCCATCATCTAGGACGAAAAGAGTGATTGAATCTCCTACTCCTACTTTCCAAGGATGTGAGGCATAGGGGCAACTCCGTCCCTTTTCATTCATTTCAGGACTCCAGGTTCGGTCTGTCCACCATACCTGATACTCATCTCCAACAAGAGGCTGAATCGTCAGTCCTTCACCAGTTATTGTTGTCACAGAACTCCATTTGCCTTCATCATCTTGAACACAATCACCAGTCGCCAATGTGCCCTTGACAATTCTACCTTCAAGCAATAGCCATGCTCCCTTTTCACCATCGTCAAAACCGA
>CALCOQ010000046.1 GCA_937897005.1 uncultured euryarchaeote | reverse complement strand
TAAGGCGTTCAGGGCACATGAAGGGCATCTGCCGGCAATGGATATCAGCGCAATGAAAACCCGAATCGCCTTTGAATATCCTCTAGATGATTCATCGTTGTTCAAGGATGTTGAACAAGTATCGCCAGGTACCTACGAGATCTGGGGCCTCGATGAAGGCAGAGCAGTGCTTCTTGAACGCCATAGATACAAGCACTGGAGATTGGCTCCGGATGAGAACTGGAATGACCCTCAAGGATTGTTGGATTCCCTGACCCGATCCATTGCCGACCGCCTGATGTCAGATGTCCCGGTAGGTGTCGTGCTTTCTGGAGGATTGGACTCAGCATTGGTCGCCGCTCTTGGGCATCAAGCAGCAGAATTGGCAGAACAACCGGTACCCGAATGCTGGACTGTGGCTGAAGATGAAGATAATCCGGACTGGTTGGCTGCTGAACTGGTCACCAGTGAACTGGATCTGATCCATCATCAACGAATCTTGGAACCTGATTCCTTCTGCTCAGCCGTTCCAGACATGTGTTGGCATGGAGAGGACCTCGATGTGACTGTCATGTTCTTCCAACCACTTTTCCAGACCATGGCCAGAGAAGTAACTGTTGGATTATGTGGTCAAGGAGCCGATGAACTGCATGCCGGCTACCCTCGCTATAGGGATCTTGAAGAACATCAGAACCTGATCAGTAATAGACTCAACAAGATGGGTATTGAATATGACTTGAGCAGTTTCAATTCTTTACAATCAAGCCTACAGTTCGAACTCGACCATGGTCAATTAAGTAATTTCCAATTGCGATTGGTTGACCGGCATTCGATGGCGCATGGACTTGAAGTCAGAGTACCATTCCTCGGCGCTGACCATGTAGAAGCCTCCAGACATCTTCCGATGGACGAACGCTTACCCAAGAATGCCATATGGGGTCAGGAAAAACAGGCTTTGCGCAAGGCTGCGAAACTAAGTCCACTTCCAGATGAAGTGGTGATGAGACCTAAACTTCCCGCAGGACGAGCAACCGCACCGAAGATGTTGGATGATTTCCTTGAACAGATGATGCCTCGTGCGAAGGAACTGATGAAAAGATACCCTTCATTAGCCAAAGGACTAGAGGAGCAACCAGAGATTGCTTTGGGGCTTGGACTTTTTGAATCGATGCACATTATCAACCGCGGACTTGGACGAAACAACAAGTCTGTCGAAGAATTGATCGACGAGATACTATGAGGTGATGGATTGACATTTCTGGAAGAGAACCGGCACCTGTTGGAAGAGAAGCGCGACACCTTGAAGGAATGGTTCACTCGAAAACGTGCAGAAGTTCCAATCCCCATCTACGGAAGCGTGGACATCAGAGATTCGGGTTGGAAAGCATGTGTCGTGGATGCCAATCACTTTCCGGCTGGCTTCAACAATGTCTCAGCAGATGAAGAACCACGACTCAGCCAATTGCTGAAAGAACACATCATTCGTCGCCATGAAAACTGTGAATGGGTTCATCTCTACCCTGAGTCACACACTCGCAATCAAGCCTATGTGGAGAATGTCAAGGTGCTTACAAGATTGATTGAACTGGCAGGATTCAGAGTCACTGTCGGGTCTCCAGAATTGGCAGGACATGGCTCACTTGATGGAATAACAGGTCCGCTGAAGCTGGTGGATGCAGTTGTTGAGGGGGATTCTCTCATGATCGATGGCAAGAAACCTTGTCTGATTCTACTCAATAATGACTTGACCGAAGGAATCGTACCAGGTCTTGAAAGCCAGCAGACCAGCCCTCCTGTCGAAATGGGTTGGCATCGAAGACGCAAGTCTGAACACTATTCGGTGCTCAAGGAATATGTTGATGAAGTCTGTGAAATCATCGGTATTGAACCTTGGCGGCTGACCACTGAATGGTTCGTCAGTGAAGACAAATGTCTGGACGAGGATGAGTGCCGAATCAAACTGGCTGCAGAGGTCGAAGATTTCATCAGAAATATCAAAGAAAGATATGTGAAACATGGAATCGAACGTGAGCCTGTGGTCTTCATCAAGAATGATAGAGGGACCTATGGTTTAGGAATCCTGACCATCAGGTCTGGAGATGAATTACTGGAATTATCTAATCGTAAGATGAAGAAATTGAGTTATGGTAAAGGTCGAACGGTGAATGAGAATTTCCTCATCCAAGAGGGAGTACCTACTCAATTCAATGATGATGGCCCGATTGAACCAGTGGTCTATCTGATAGATGGAGAAGCAGCATCCTGGTTCTATCGCATCAACTCGAAAAAATCTGATATTGATAATCTGAATTCTCCAAGCGCAATATTTCAACGCAGAGACCAGATGCCGGAATGGTTGACCAAAGACGCAGAAGGTTGGCACGCACTGGTTGCGGAGTTATCGATGCTGGCCATGGGACGTGAAATGCAGGTCAGGTCCTGAGAAGGATTGAAGCGAATCATCGCTTGGGGATGCACAATGACCTCTGTGGATGAGTTGAATCTACGCCGCAAGGCAGAGCAACTTCGAATTCGCAAAGCCCTCGATGAACTACATGAGGATAGGAAAGACTCCCTCAAAGGAGGAGATGACGCAGTGGCTTTTGTCAAAGAAAGTCTCTGTATTGGCTGCGACCACTGTATCATCGTCTGTGATGATGATGCCATTGAACTGTATGACAAACCTCTGGCCAGCCCAGTGATGGATGTCGATGTCAACAAGAAGGCCAAGATCATTCGAGACGCC
>CALCOQ010000045.1 GCA_937897005.1 uncultured euryarchaeote | reverse complement strand
CTTGGGTTATGACCACAGACAAGGCAAGACAAGGCTGCGGAAACCGGTTCTGAATCACCTTGGAAGGATGGACAACATCTCTCTGGTGGTGCCTGACCACTCATCTGAAGAGGGCTTCGACGCATTCGACATAGAACGATGGTCCAACATCTCCACACACCCCGATCTACCCTCACTGGATTGCGCTGTCGCATCATCTGACCTCGGCCTAGTGCGACAGTTGCTGGATTGCGGTGTGCCGACCCTGTGCATCGCAACCGATGAAGCAGACCTCCCGCGTGTCCTTGCTCTTCGAAGTGCGTCACACGAAGGTGGACTGGTGGTACTGCATGACCCAGATCCTCTGGATGTCAGCCTAGGCATGCAGACCATTCTAGACAGCAAGCGGCGGAGAAAGCTCGGAACACACAAACGACGCACTGCGATACCCGAGGACTGGGGTGAGTTGTTCTCTGCAATCGATGTCCCAGAGTGATGGTTCATTCGTTGTCAGATTCTGGGTAGAGGTCCACTGCTTGCAGCAGTTCGATGTCCCCTTGGGTCATCTTCGCTGATATCTGCTCCAATCTGTTGGTTGTGTAGTCACGATATCTGTCCGGCAGTAGTTCGAGTGCAGGTGGGTAGTGGCGCTCAAGCCAAGTTAGATTCATCTCGAGATGCGGCATGAGATGAGGGAATTTATCCTGCACTCGAACTCCGTTTGAGGATACACCGCCACGTTGAATCGAATAGAGTGTACTCACTGCTTGTTTGAGGGGTTCCTTCGAGAGGAACTTCTTGATCTCCCTGCTCATCTTGAATGGCCTGCCGATCAATGTGTTCTTGCGAAAACATTTCCAGCACGACTCGCACACCTCTCCTTCCTCGGATGAACGCAGACAGGATTGTGCAAAGTCATCCATCATATGGTTCTCAATTATTCTCATATTAATCACCTCGGAACAGCATGCGACGGGTTGGTAAATCGGAAGACCTACTGACGTGAACAATTCGGAATAGTGTCTCCAGAACCAACTCTCTTTGAAGTCCCTGTATCTGTATCCATGCCAGAGGTAAGTGTTCTCCAGCGGCATTCCGGTGCCGAGACTATCCAAACCAAGATGATCCGCCAACAGGATGACCTGGACCGCACAGGCATAATCAGTACTGAATCCTGAATTCTTCCCATCTATCGTCCTGATTTTCTCATGATTTGAAGGAATCCGAATAACTGGGCAACCAAGGGTTTCTTCCATGTGTTCAAAGAAACGGAATGCATTGGTATGATCCAATTTTGAAATTAGGCTCTTCCTCTCATTGTAGACCAATACTGTAGTCTGTGGCATCAAGGTCATAGCAGCGGCTGAGTCGATTCCACCACTGAAAGCTAGTCCCGGTCGCCATCCAGGTCGCCTGCTAGGGGCCCAGTCATCAAGAATGGTCTTGTCCCACGGTGACATCATCACGTAATGCGACAATTGAAACAAGTCTGGATGGGTGTCCTCCATCGACCAACCCACTGGCATTCGAAAGTACACCTCAACTCCCGCAGCATCGAAGAGCAGGCGTCTGCCCTTCTGGCTCCAACATTTCGATACAT
>CALCOQ010000044.1 GCA_937897005.1 uncultured euryarchaeote | reverse complement strand
GTTCGACAGGAATCTCGACCCTTATCCTCCGGCCAAGGAAGTTGTAAGAGAGGAAACTACTCAGGAAGATCAATCCCCATGCCGCTCCAGCAATCTTGAATCCAAGAATGAAACCTCCGGTGAAAGCATGCGCATAGATGACCACGATATATGTCAGAACACCAGTATATGTTGCGAGGATGAGAGCTGTTGCAAAGGATTGTCCAAAGGTCAATTGACGCCGCTCCCAGGTTGGCCCGACAATTGATTGATTGGACGTGTGATTCATCTTCCTTCATTCAACCCGAGGTGGTTCGCTGTATGATACCATTCATCATCAAATAGGATAAATGCAGAAAAGTAATTGCAGGAAGCGGAGAGGGAGTGTCATGGTTGAGGAACCTGAACGCGAGCGTGCAGTAAAAGTCGGCAATTGGGTACTGGGAGTCTCACTGTTCTTCTTGATTTCATTCTTCTTCGCTCCGATGACTCTCGAAGAAGGAAGTGTCCCAGAACTATCGGGAAGGGCGAATGCTTTCGATTATGCATACCACGAAGGGTGGGGCAGTTGGGGAAATGGAAATCACAGTGGTGAAATCGGGCATGATCAACCTTCCAAGGGTTTGTTCTCATGGACAGATGTCAATTTCTATGCAGGCTTCATCTATGCTTTTGGCGACCTTAATTGTCACCAGAAACATGAACGTAGTTGGGAGCTCAATGGCAATCAATTACCAGTATGTGCAAGAGATGTAGGAATTTTCCTCGGTCTGGCAATCGGAGCCTGGATCTTCTCCAGATATGGGAAGAATCGATGGACGGTCACAGATTCTTTCCTTTCAGTTCTGGGAGATACAAGATTGGAACCGATCTATTTGCGTGGATTTCGAAAAAGAGCGGCCTGGGGTCTTGCGGCATTAAGCATCATACCAATTGGTATCGATGGTTTCACTCAGATGCTTACCTCATATGAATCAACCAATCCAGTTCGCTTGCTGACCGGAGCCGCATTCGGAATCATGTTGGCAGTTCTGTTCTCGGCGATGTTGTCTTCACGTCCAAACGATTACGAAGGTAGACCCGAATTGGTCGTTCTTCCAGCAGGTGCTCGTTTAGCCAGGTCTGTGGAGGAAGAATGAAGCAACACTTTCAGTCG
>CALCOQ010000043.1 GCA_937897005.1 uncultured euryarchaeote | reverse complement strand
GATGAAGAGGAGGCTCGAAAACTGCAGTGGATAGACTATTATGTCCAGACCGGAGATCTGGCCAAGGCCAAGGAACTGGGCTGGGAGGACCCTGCCGACCTGCCACAGTGGAAGCAGCATGAGATGGCCGAGGAGGCTGCTGCGGAAGCGGCGATGCCGCAGATGCCGGTGCTGGATGATCTTGACTTCTGAGCAGATTGAGCAGGGGGTGTGAATAGCCCCCTACCGCTTGAATCATTTCCTATCATTAGGCAAACGGTATCATGCCATTGGATAAAGCACTGATATATTCCACATCTTCAATACACCCGCATGACATTTCTTTTATGCACGTCTCCTGAGCGGAAACTGTGCAGTGGACCCCTTTCGCCTATGCGGCAGCAGTTCTCATCATCGCTCTCATCGGCGGATTGCTACCTATTTTCAGTAAGATGAAGGATGACCCAGAGAGATTGAAACAGATAACTGGAATCGCTGCAGGAATAATCATCGCTTCAGCGATGTTGGTGGTGATTCCTGAAGGCTTCGACCTTGTGTCTGAAAGCAATACAGAACCATTGTTCTATGGTGGAGCGATTCTTGCAGGATTCCTTCTGATGTTGATTCTCGAGGGTTCTGGTATTGGGCATGCTGTTCACGAAGAGCATCACGAGCACTCTGAGGATCATGGACACAGTCACGTCCATCATGGTCCAAGTGGTTGGTTACTGGTTCTTGGTTTGACTCTGCATGCTGCAACAGATGGTTTGGCCATTGGTGCGGCGATAGCAAGTGGAGAGGTTGCCGTCTCTGCAGCGGTTGTCTTGGCGGTATTGATACACAAGGCACCGACTGCCTTCAGCCTTGGAGTGTTTTCTCTGCACGAACGTGAGGACAGAAATTCCTCAGTAACCGATGTTATCATCTTTTCATTGGCGACTCCAGTGATGATAATCGTAGCATTCAATGTTCTCAGTGGAATGGAAGAGCACCTCATCGGCATGGCGATGCTGTTCTCCGCAGGAACCTTCCTCTATGTTGCAACAGTGGATACCCTTCCCGATATCCATAATCCCGAGACTGGAAGGAAAGCACTCATGCATGTCCTTATTGGGGTGGTTGTCCTAACATCAATCATGTTTACTGCAGATGCCACAGGTTTCCTTGGGCACAGTCACTGAAGTGTCTTTGAACCAAAGTCCCGGGCAAGATATGAAACACCCTATATTGTGTAT
>CALCOQ010000042.1 GCA_937897005.1 uncultured euryarchaeote | reverse complement strand
GAACAATACTGAGAACACGAAGGTGACAATCAGTGGAACGATGAGGAACAAGCCCAATCCACCATCCCAGGCGAATCCGCCTCGTGCGCTGTCTCGCATGTTTGCTGAATCGAAGACGTAGAGGCGAAGAAGAACTGCGATGACCAGTTGAACGATTGATAACGGAAGCAGATGTCGCCATCCGAACTCAAGAATCTGGTCGGTTCTGATGCGTGGAAGAGCTGCTCTTAACCAAGCGAAGATGACGAATACCGCCCATGCTTTAAGCAAGGTCCAGATGATTCCCGGAATCAGCAGATATGCAGTTCCAAACCATGGAATGCTGCCTATGACACCGGCAAAAGGAGCATGCCAACCACCGAGGAAGAAGTGAGCGAACAAGAAGCAAGCTGCATATGTGCGCATGTATTCTGCAGCGAACATCAATCCCCAGCGCATTCCACCGTATTCTGTCCACCAACCCTCGACCAGTTCGGCTTCAGCCTCTGGCATATCGAATGGTATGCGTTCAACTTCAGCAACCATAGCGACAAGGAATATCATCGCACCCAGTGGTAGCAGAAACAGATTCCACGAACCCGATTGGTGCTGGAATTCAATGACCTCAACCAGATTGAAAGAACCGGAGATGATACAGACTCCGAGGACTGCGATCAGCATTGGAATCTCGTATGCCGTCAATTGTGCAGCGGAACGGATTCCTCCAAGCAATGTGTACTTGTTGTTGGATGACCATCCAGCGAAGAACACACCGAGTGGAGCGACTCCAAAGACCGCCATCATGAACAGCACGCTCATCTCTGGATTGATAGCATAGAAATTCTCAGAGAATGGGATGAATCCCAGAATCACCACGGTTGAAGAGATGATGAGGAAGGGAGCGATTTCATAGATCCACTTGTCAGCCTTGCGTGGAACCATGTGTTCCTTGGTCATGAACTTCATTCCATCAGCAAGATTCTGGACGAAACCGGGGAACAGGAACCACACGCCATGCCATGAGCGATTGTTCACTCTGTCAACAGTTGGATGTTTCTCGTCACGGTTACCTGCAACCTTGTTGAGGAAGCCGACCAATGCTCCGATCGGTCTACCTAAACCATAGGGCACCTTCTGCCACCACGGTCCAGCAGTGACTCCACTCTCACCAACCCACAATGAACGCAACGAAGTGATGGCGCCACGCCTGTCCATCAGGCGGCCAAGTATCTTCCTCTCCATCCATAGAATGACAAACATCGTGTTCATGATGCCACCAAAAATAAGGCCACAGAGAATCGACTTCTCGATGAAGAAACCGATGTACTCAGACTCACCTGGCCATGGTGTCAGATTCATCATCTTCTCACTGAGGAACAAAGAGCCCTCATGGACCCAATCATTGACGCGTAACCAGTCACTCATGATGATCACCTGTCAGTCTCCCCGATACATGGATCGAAACTACCCATTATCGCTGGAATGTCGGCTATCTTGTAACCGATCATCGTCTTTGCAACGAAAGGAATGGTGATGAACATCGGCGAACGGATACTTACTCGGTAGGGGTATTTACCGCGTCCGTCCCCTCCGCCTTGAAGATAGAACATGGATTCACCACGGCTATCCTCGAAATGGTGGTGTCCAGTGGCACCTTCTGGTGCACGTGAAGGAACCTTGGTGATGATCTTCTCGTCTCCACTCTGGTAGGTGGTATCCGAACCTCCTGGAATCTTGTCCAGAGCATCGATTATCATCCTGCATGATTCCTCCATCTCAGTCATCCGCACTCGATAGCGGTCGTAGCAATCTGCTCCCTTGACTGAACTTGGTTTCTCGACCGACGAGGTCCAATCAACCTCATCATAAACTGAATACGGATGTGCCCAGCGAACGTCATAGTTGATTCCGGCAGCACGAACATTTGGTCCAGTCACTCCCGCATTCACCATGTCCTCTGCCTTGGCATAGCCAACTCCCTGAGTGCGCACCAAGAAGATGGTTGACTCATCGAGCAGCATCTCATATTCCTTCATTCTCTCAAGGAAGAGGGCGATCTTGGCTCGAGCACGGTCAGTGAAGCCTGGTGGAATGTCGCGCTTGATACCCCCCGGACGGGGGAAATTGTAGTGCATCCGACTGCCTCCGAGTTCCTGCATCAGGTCGAGAAACATCTCACGGTCCCTCAAACACCAGACGAATACCGTGAGATTCCCGACATCAGGGGTATATGCGCCCAACCACATCAGATGGCTGGCGATTCGCTGCATCTCTATTGCGATGAGGCGTACATATTCTGCACGCTCTGGAACATCGACCTCGAGCAGGTCCTCCACTGCGTAACAAAAGGAATGTGCCCAAGTCATCGCGCTGGCATAGCACAATCTGTCACAATAGGGGATTATCTGAACGAAATCTCGGCTTTCACATATCTTCTCCACGCCGCGGTGGATGTAGCCCAACTCGGG
>CALCOQ010000041.1 GCA_937897005.1 uncultured euryarchaeote | reverse complement strand
GGTCAACCAATCTGTCAGTACCTCCTGAACCACCCGAACAAACCAAACCGGGGGAAGGAGAATCGAACACCAGCAATGGGGCATCAACCGTGGTATTCGGGAACCATGACCAATCACGACTCCAGTTGGTCCCATTCGAGGCTCTGCTCATTCCTACGCATTCACCATCGGTGGAGTTCTGCCAGATGGTATGAATCCGGTCTCCAAGGTCCACAATAGCAAAGTGAGCATCGCGGTTTGGTGATGCATTCAGAGACTCTGTGCTCAATGTCGAGCCATTGAGAATAGCAAGAGAGAGGGAATCGTTCCCTTCATCATCCACTATCGATAGTACCGCGAGACTATCATTTGTAAGCAGGACAGCTGCGTGCTCATCAGAGAGCGCCAATCCGTTGCTGACCAGAATATTGCTGTTCCATGAATTCAATGGGCGATGAATAGCATTGAGTGAAGCATCGGTACTGTCTCGGTAGACGACCCATTTCTTATTGTCATCATCAATCAAATGTGTAATAGGTGCATCAAGAACAACACTACCGATCACCAATGAAGTCGACCAACCTCCAGAACTGGCTCTGGTCCAATATATCTCAGAGGTGTCAACTCTGGCATGCATCATCGAAGGGTGGTTCAGTCCATCTATCTCAATATCCACCCATGCTCCAATATTACCCGTGGTTATCGTTGTCTGTTCAACCAGTTGCCTGCTGCTGTGGGAAAGAAGCGTTATAGCATCATCATCGTCATGAGCGAACAACACCACTGCACCACTGACCAGAGTGACCATACTGGGAGAATTAACAGACTCAAAACTCCGCTCCAACCAACGACCCTCAGGTGTTCCATCATCCATATGCTGCAGAAGCAATGGAGGTTCAGCAGATGCTGATTCGATGAGGATGTTCATGACGCCACTGAATGAAGAACCTATCTCGATATCAGATATCGAAATCCCACCATATCCAAGAGAAGCCGTCGCCCAGTCTCTCTCGGTCAGAAGATTGACCCATCCGTCACCGTTGATAGTGATGTTATCAAATTCAAGAATGATGATCTCAGACATTCCATCATCATCGTAATCGCCTCCAGTGGAAATAGTTGCAGCTACCATGTCTCCTTGTTCACTCCCTTGGGCTAGAGTTTGAGGAGTGGTCAGAATACCGAACTGCGAGCCAAGATACAGGGATAGACTACCTATCTTCCCAACTCCCCTATGAGAAATCAAGATATCCTCATAGCCATCTTCATTCACATCTCCCGCAGATTCAAACACTGAACCAAACTGATCGTTGGCAAGTGTGCTGGAAATGGTTGTCAATGGGTCTGGCAGTTCAAGGCCTGATGGAGTTCCATTGAATATCCAGATCTTTCCAGATTGATACGCTGAACCATTGAAAGGTTCGCCTATGACCAATTCGTCATTACCATTTCCGTCAAAGTCTACCCACGCAAGTTCATGGCCGAACAACTTGCCTTGTTGATTTGAATCAATGCGTTGATCCACACTTGTGGACAGCCCTGAAGAGCTGCCGAAGAATATCTCAATAGCGCTGTATCCGATTGGATAATCCTTGGTTCCCGCTGAACTGATGGCGACATCGTCAAATCCATCTCCATTGACATCACCACCTCCAGCAATCGCAATTCCCAGAATCGATTCCACCGCTGAACCATTCAAGGTCCAGTCTGGAATCTGTCCCCATGAAGAAGAGCCCATGAACATGTCCACTCGTCCCTTTTCAGAGCCCATGTTCGTAGAAGTGTAATTGCTGCTTACGATGAGCAACTCATCATCACCATCATCGTCAACGTCTCCTGCATTTGCAAGGTGGGAAGCGGTGAAGGCTTCAGTTACATTGAGCGTCCAAGTCCAATATGGAATGGATGCAAGACCGGATGCTGAGCCAAGATACAATTCCACATAGCCAATCATTGTGGAGTTATTTCCACGATATGGAACTCCGACTGCAAGGTCATCAATTCCATCCCCGTCGAAATCTCCAGCAGCGACTCCCATTCCCATGGCTTCTCCGGATGAGCCATTGAGATGCCAGACCTCGGGGGATTCTGAGAGGATGGAACGATCACGGGTTCCGGGATACACGACGACCGAACCTGCTCCATTCTCAGATGAAGGATTAGCGATGACCAATTCAGTGGTTCCATCATCATCAAAATCAGCATTTGAAATCAGAGTTGGTGGGTCATCGTAATCCATGCCTATGACATTGACCGAAGAAACTGGAACTGGTTCGACCCTTCCGGTTGATTGTCCAGAAAGACTGCGCAGAATCATGACTCCATCGGCCCCTTCGTAAGAGACCTGAGGATTTCCGTACGAATCGAGAGCGAAGCCAAGTCTGGATGTCGTCATGTCGGAATCTGCACGCAACAATACCTTGTCATCATGGGTGGTCTCATTGAAACGAAGGATTCGTACATCATTACCGGCCGTATATGCCACATTCAACACTCCATCAGAATCAGTGATCATCTCGATATCAATGCCCACAGGCTCAGAAACCACCTGACGAGTCATCCAATAAGTTCCGGTGTGGTTGGTCGCCCACAGAGTTGAATCCTCAGCAGATTTCCACACGATGGTTGCTCTCTTCCCATCGGTGAAACCGATGTTGAGAGGCAACAACACCTCTGAATCAATCAGTGCTCTGGTCAGGAAGGTGCGACCGAAATTCATCGCTCCCTTCTTCGCCTCTCTCGAAAGATGAAGTTCTCCTTGAGCATCGGCCCAGGTGATGAACAGATTATCCTGAGCATCAATGGCTATTGCACATCCGTCCATCGCACTGGTGTTATCGACCTGTTGAGTGGTCAAGTTTCCATCAAACTCAGTCTTGAACATCCAGATTCCATTGCTTCCTTCACTCCAACAACCGTGCTTGCGCCCTAGGTCGTCAATGATGATCATCTTCTCGCCAGTGGATGATGAACCATTTTCAATGACTGTGGCACTCCAATCATCAAATCCTCTTTCCGCCCTGACCGTCCAGTCACTGTTGTTCAAGGTCAGAGTATCGCCAATCAACTCATCCCCACTGCCTTGACTGAACGTGATGCTCGAAGAGATGATGGCTTCAGACTCCAGAACCCCTGTGGATTCGAATTGAATGGACGAAAGAGGGGCTATGAGCAAGAGCAGAATCAGTATCAATGACCGTGAAGTCGAGGAAGGTGACCTGCGGTACACGTTGGCACTCGACTTATCCAGCATTGAAGAAGCCTGTGGAGCATAGTATCGTTGCGCCGCTCATAGAGCGGCGTATATACGTGCACGGGAGATAGAGGCCTATGGCCTCTTAATCCGCATCTTGATGCACTGTGACCTGTCCGCTTGAGATGATGGATAGAGTGCTCATCGGAGCGGCTGGAGAATGGCCGGATGAAGCCACTTGGCAACCATTGATCAATGCTGCAGATTTCATCATCGCTGCCGATGCTGGAGCAGAGCAGATGGCAGCACGAAAAATCAATGCTGATATCATCCTCGGAGATATGGATTCACTCGCCGTCGATGATGTTTCAAAACATCCGGACGCTGAAGTCATCAACATGCCGTGGCAGAATGATTCTGATCTCGTGAAAGCATTGCACTGGGTCGCTGAAGATGAGCGATTTCCTGAAACGATTCACATCGATATTGTGGGCATTGAAGGTGGACGGCCAGACCATGCTCTGGGTGCATATGCGGCGCTCTTTGAATCACCTTCTCCAAACACGATTCTACACCTCCAGGATTGGCAGGCGACAGCAGTCACTGAAGGGTGCGAATTCCATTGCTCATCAGGGGCAATTGTCAGCCTCTTCGCAATCGGTCAAGTGAAGGGCCTCTCAATTCAGGGTTTGAAGTATGAAATGAAGGATGAAAACATGGATTTTTCCAGCCTTGGATTGCACAATCAAGGAATGGGAAAGATGGCAAGAATCACGGTTTCTGAGGGAAGACTTCTGCTTCTACGAGAGGTGTGAATCACTCGAATGCGACCCAGGTGGCTCCACCCTCGTCGTACCAGTCCATACCACCATCAGGATGTCTTCGCCAGGTTATACCATCTGTATCGACCGTGGTCGGCAACTCCTCAATCGCTGGAGCGGGGTCTGTATTGGCCCCATCCGGTTGTCCCCACTGCTGTTGGAATGCTTGTGCTGGGGTCAACATTGGTGCAGCCCCATACAGACTCTGTTCAGCAGCCTTTGATACCCCGATGACCTCTTCCTCCTCATATTCCTTGGAACGCATGCCTATGATGATGCAGACAAGGAAGACGAGAAGTGCGGCGCTACCTGCACCATAGAGTCCAGTATCTGAAGAAGCACCCAGAACATCTCCACCACTACGCACAGGCCACGCCATCGATTGGTTCTCGGAGATGTTAGAATCAACGACTTCGATAGGTGTCAATCTGACCAGATTCAATCCAGAGGTGGTGGATATTCCCTGCTCATTCACCACCTCGATGCGAATCAGATGTACGCCAGGCTGCCAATCTCCACAATCAACCTCAGCGGCATCACCGATTCCATGGTCTGGGATGGTGTCCCATGTATACGACCAATCCTCGTGTGAATCGATGGTCTGTGGAAAGACCGAAACGATGCAGGTTGTTCCGAACTCTTCTCCATCTCCCATCACCTGAAGGTCAAAGACCGGAGCGGGACGATTGTTGATGGTCATGTTCAACCATGCTTCAGTGTACTGACCAAGACCATTCTGATAGGTCTCAGAGAGCGAATATGTTCCTGCTGGCCATTGGCTACAATCGAGTTCTGTATCCCAGTCATAGACAGCGAAAGGCGCTCCTCTCAAGTCCCTCTTGCCCATCACATCATATCTCTCACCAATCTGATCGGTGAACTGACGCTTGATGGTACACTCATCGCCAGTCTCTATCCAAGCAGGAGCACTGAGGTCGAAGGCCAATGTGGCTTTGATCAATGCCGGTGCCATATTCCACTCACCTGCATCGAGGTCTGCCAGTTTGGTACCGCTCTGAGGGTCGAACATCTGAAGTTTGAGAAGGTGGATTCCTTCACCCCATGCATCGACCTGAATAGAAGTCTCAACAGCTCCAGTGAAGGATAGATTCTGCCATAATTCAACCGACCTGCCCTCGTGGAAAGCCTCGACAAGGATGTTGATGTCAGCAGCCTCGGCCTCAGCGGTCTTGTTCAAAGCAAGGACGACCCTCACCGCGTCGTGACGACCATCCTCATCAACATCGAAAGTGTCGTTGCGCCAAGCGACGACACGTATTCCATGAGCAGCGAGGTTACCATCTGCATAATCATCGCCAGTGGCACTCTCGGCGATCGGAACATTTTCCTCAGCAGAAACTGGATATGCCATCAAGAGGATGAGACACAGCATGAACAATGTGCGCCTCATCATGCACCACCTCCATATCCGGCATCCGCGCCACGTGTTTCCTCAGATTGCTGCATCAATACAGAATCAGCCTCTTCAACAGAGGGCAATACTGGTTCGATGAGATTCTCTCCTTGAGAATCTGCAACGATTGGTTGTGCTGGCTCAACCATTGGCAGTCCCGGTTCAGACACTGCCTCAAGTGCAGGAGCGAGAGGCACCGCCTGCCATTCCTTCGAGTCTTGCATCTCCTCCTGTTCAGGTTTATCGCGGAAGAACATACCCACCAGAATACCAAGCACCGCTGAAAGAGCTAGCAATGCATAGGTCAACCAAGAGCCTGCGGGATCCTCTGAAAGACTGGCGAAAGCAGCGTTCAGTTCACCATAGCCATCAGACCAGCCATCACCATTGGAATCAGGACAACCTTGGAGATCGATGGTGGAAGTGCCGGGGTGTTCAGGGCAATCGTCACGCTTGGTTCCAATCGGAGTATCACCAAAACCATCTCCGTCACTATCGTTCCATTGCATCCGGTCGTATGGGAATGCGTCTGCTGTGCCCTCTGGATTAGACTTCCACAATTCGTCTGCATCAGAGTATCCATCGCTGTCAGAATCAACACAACCACGCCTGTCAAGGAAACTATCCCCCTTCTGTGCAGGACATGCATCGCCCTCGTGTCCTTCACTGTTGTCTCCCCATCCGTCACCGTCACTATCGCGGTATTGTGAAGGCTCATGGTCGAAATGGTCAGCCAAGTTGGACCAACCATCGCCATCTGTGTCACTGCAACCGTAACGGTCACCTCCTTCCTCGGTTCCAAGACTGGTGCCGGGAACCTCAGGGCATGCATCAGGG
>CALCOQ010000040.1 GCA_937897005.1 uncultured euryarchaeote | reverse complement strand
TTCACTGAGTGAAAGGGAAGAAGTTCGAACCCGTACTGACCATCTGAGGGCAGAATTGCGAGACCTGATGGGTGAGCGGCAGACCTTGCTGAGAGAATTGGGAGACCTTGCAGCCAGACGCGGTCAGACCGAGGGTGAATTGGCCCATCTCATCAAGAGAGCTTCTGAACTCTCCAATGCGCATGAAGATGCAGTCGCTGATATCTCCGAGGCAGAGAAGATTCGCGAACGGTTGTCCGAAGAGCCATTGGCCAGAGCCCTGATGGGTGAAGAGATGGGAATCGAGGCCTTGGGACCAGTGCTTGAACGACTCGAGCATGCTCGCACCATGGGGTACAGCGTGACCCTTTTGGACAGAGCCGTTGAAAGAGGACTGCAACTGATTCAATACACCGTCGAAGAGGTTTCGCGCACTCCCAGATATCTCCTCTCCAACGAAGTCATGGATATTCTCGAGAGACAATCCCCTCATACTGCCGGAACCGTCAGAGGATTGACCAACTGGTCGGTCAAACAACGTCTGGAGAATCGGCTTGCTGAAACCGTCACTCAGGTCGTGCTTGACCTGGAGAGGATGTTGGAGGATTACGAACAATCGGTGACCATGCTCCGACGTCTACGTCAAGTGCTCGACCAATTGAGCGGACTTGGAGCACCAAGCGAACAGGTCGATGAATTGCTGCTCTCATGCAATCGCCCTGAAGCATTGCCACACATCGCTCGTCAAGCCCGTGGTCTGATCCAGATGGCGCTTGATGAGATTTATCTGGAATCCGACCAGCGCGATGCCGGTGCCGCTGTTCGTCTGGAACAAACCGTGCTGGTGTTGGAAGAACTGATCTCACAGATTGAAGCGACTGGCCTGACTGGTGAAGACCCGCAGGGTCCATTATGGGATTTCCAGAAAAGTGGAAAACTTCCGTGGGAGGTTCCAGGGGGGGCCCCTGCTGTAGAGGTCTCTGAAGATGCAATGCTGGAACTCACCTCCTCTCTGATGGGTCAGGCTCCAGCCAGCCAGACTGAAACGGAAGTGGTGGTTTCAGCCACTGGAGAGGGTGATAGTGTCGAGGAGCTGTGGGAGAATCTTCCTCCACCTGAAGATGACCCACAACCAGAGACTGAATTGGTGGCCAAGAATCTAGTCGCCCCCAGTGAAGCGGTAGAAACGACGGGGGAGGCCGACCAACGCGCTTGGATCGAAGAGGAATTGGCCCGTATTGATGCTCAATGGGAACACCGCGGTAGAGAAGAGTTGGACCCTAGTACCAATCCATTGGTGGATGAACATGAACTCTCTGAGCTTGAAGACGATCTGGCCGACCTCGAGATCTGAGGTGATCATCTGTCAAACGATACGCCTGCTGATCAGGGACGTCTCCATCCGATGTGGTTGGAAAGACTTGGAGTGCTGGCTCTGATAGCTGCTGCAATCTACGCATGTAGATGGATGTGGCTGAACGAACCGATGCCCGATGCTGTCATGTGGGGTTTCAGCATCTGCATACTGCCATTGGCAGTGCTGATGCTGGGTGAGAAATGGGGCCGATTCATCCAGAAACTATGATCACGAGCGTTGCCTGCTGGTGATATGCTCGATGAAGCCCGAAATGCGTTGCCATGGAACGATGAATCTCATCGCCGCCACGACCAACAGGAACAACAAGGCTGAGATGACCAATCCATAGGTCAATTGCAACTCGATTGATTCGGAGACCTGATGCGCCCATTGACTACCCGTCATTCCAGCCACTAGATTGAGAAGAATGGTATGGAAACCAAGAGCGACCATCGTCGAGACTCCTGTGATTCCGAGGAAGAACACAGTGTGGTAGAGGTGGTGGTTCAGGATGTTCTCCATTTGACGCACATACTCGGGGTCCTTCTTGCATGACTCAGGTAGCCTGAATGCGTATTCCATGTATCTAATGACACCAAAAGCACTCTCCATGAATATCAACATCAAGATGGCTATGAGAATCAGACTTCCCTGTTGAGGTGTGATGAGTCCCCATATTGTAGGCTCACCAACCTGAGCATCGAATTGTGGAATGTATGCACCTGCACTGCCAAGCACACTGAAAATTATCGGGAAAGTCAGGATGGCATGGATGGCGAGGAAGAACAAGGTGAAGCCGATAGCCCAAGCAACTCCACGACGAGACAATCCCCAGATTCCTTTGGAGCCCATAATGACTGGCAGTAAATAGAATCCCATCACCATCAACGTAGCCAGCATCGAAATCGGCCATATCAGATAATTGAATTCATCCTGGTCCGGTATCCTCCATTCCCAACTGAACAACATCCCGAACAACCACGAGGACAGCAACCTGCCGATCAACAATCCGATCAGAGCGATGATGAGCCAGAACTTGATGCGCTGCTGTCGTTGTGGTGGTTGGAAGGAAAGCAGAGCCATACCACCTCCAAGAACTACTCCGAGAGTTATCGGCATGTAGACACGGGCCATTCCGTCAGAGCCGAGGCCAGTCAACCAATCGGCCATTGGAATTGCATACTCGCCCTTGGTTTCGCCCACCAGATATTTGTCGAGTTGATCAAGCACCAGAGTATGGTCAAGATAACCGATGACATAAGTTGAGATGACCTCCATGTACATCCACACCAAAGCCACGGTTGCTATCACTTGTAGAGCAAGTATCTGCCAACGTTTGCGCAATTGCCTCAGGTGAAGGGTCTGAACACTCACCTGTTGCCTTGAAACATCATCAGCCACTTTCTTTCACCTCCTCAATATCCTCTGGCCTGTAGCATGGCCTGCGACAATTCCATGTCTGGCATCCAATCGATCACAGTTGCACCAAAACCAGCCAGTGCAGTCATCCTGTTCTGTCTCTCTATCTTCAGAACCTCGTAACTCATCCGAGGAATTCGACTCACCA
The DNA here is from genome assembly GCA_937897005.1 of uncultured euryarchaeote. Lineage (GTDB taxonomy): Archaea > Thermoplasmatota > Poseidoniia > Poseidoniales > Poseidoniaceae > UBA226. The sequence goes on along the minus strand of CALCOQ010000040.1, from coordinate 4,084 downwards.
GGCGCTCGAAATCAACACTTGATGGAGACAACAGAACAACTTCGTGTCCGCGACCAACCAAATCCCGTATGGCATGGGGAGCGGTGCCGTCTCCCTCAGCACTGGAAAGGATGAACACTGGCGAACCTCGACTGAATCGAGGTGCCAGAGAATTAGTGACCGCCTGTAGCGGCATGTTGCCCTTGGGAGCGACTCCGGCCAGGCTGCTGAGGATCTTGAAGTACTGCTTATCTCCAGTATCCGGCTGAAGATAGGACAACTTCTCATCATAGATCGCCATAGCCACCGAGTCACGACGTTTGAGGAAGAAACTGGCCAACGAAGCAGCAGCGATGGTATTGTTCTCGAGTGGATTCTTGAGAACTGTTCCAATACGACTCACATCTCGACTGTCCAACAAGATGTAGACATCGGTCACCGCATCTCTGCAGGTATCATTGACGATGAGGGTTCCATCTCCGGTCTTGGCAGATGCTTTCCAGTTGATCATCTTGAATGGGTCGCCTGGAACATACTCACGCAGTGCATAGAACTCCGTTCCAGGGCCCGAGTTCTTCAGGGTGGTCGCCCCAGTGTACATCTTGGGCGTTCTACTCTTGATGTAGGCCTCTTCGATATCAGTGACCTGTGGGAAGATGATCATGTCCGAGTGGTGAGGAATATACATCTCCTCCATGAACAGGTTGAACGTGTTGCGGAAACGCAGACTGACCGGACCGAGTGAAAAATGTCCACGTAGTGGACAGCGTATGGAATAGCGGATTCGAGCAGTCTCACCAGGTCCGAGATTGAGGCGCATTGAATTCAGTCCCGTACGAAGTTTCATCTCATGAGGAATGTTATCGTAAACCTCCAACATCTGGGTCCTGCGCAAAGAACGATTGGTGACCACCAATTCGACATAGAGGTCATCTCCTTTGTACAGATTGTCAGCAGAAAGAGTTCGGGAAACCTCGACATCTCCATGCCCAGCAAGCCAGGAATTGACGGTGATGAATGCAATGAGGGAGAGGCCGAATATCATCAACTGATGATTTGAAATCATCATCCCAACGAGTAATAGAGCGATACCACCAACAAAGGTGAACGATGCCTTTCGAGTCCACATTCAGGTTTTCCCCCATACCTTGATTCGTTTGACGATGGTGACCAACTGTTCCAGGGAATAGTCGCGATTCTCAAACACGAACTTCACTAGAACTGGGTCTTCAATCATCTGTTGCAGTTCCGTCGCCGGCATCGCATCAAACTCTTCTCTCGTCAAAGCATTGTTGTTACGTACCCTTGACAGGAAGACCTGTTTGATCTTGTTTGATTTGGCATAATATCCGTATCGTCTGGCATCACCGAATCCATAGTAGATGATGCTGAAGACATGGCGCCATGGCTCTGGATCTTTCTTCTTGATGACCACCGCTTCGAAAGCGATGAATAGAGCGACGAATAGAACAAGCATGGCCATCGATTCACTGGTGAAATATACGAGAATCCAGTAAATCATGTTGTATGACTCGCCAAGAAATGCATTCTGTGAATGGCGGCTCTCATCAAAGATGACCAGAGCATTCTCGTTTGGCTCCAATGAACCATTGGTATCGGTCAACAAAGCCAAGGCGATGACATCCAGAGCCCATTTGCGATTATCATTGGCAGGCATCTCAACTGCAGGAGTGCCATCGGTATATTCACCACTGTTGTAGCCCTCGTAATCATACATTGCATTGGAGAGAACCGAACCATCTGCAACGAAAATGACTCTGCCTTCCATGTTCTCTCCAGAAGATTCACAGCGGCTCTCACATATCTCCACTGCAACAACGAAGTTACCCTCTATACTGGCAGCACGGTCAGGCGTCTCCTCGTTCTGTTCCTGGCCAACCATCACCTCACCATCTCCATTGACATCGATGGAAGCATCTCTGGAAGTCGAAGCGATAGCCTGTGAAACACCTAATTTGGAACTCTTGGTGGCATTCTCGAGGATGGTAGGACCATTCATCAGAATCTGATAAGTGGAGTTGTAGGAGATCATACCTCCCTCCAGATGGTGGGCACAAAGACCTGCGTCTTCCTCAGAAACGATTGATTCACTGGCAGCCAAAGCGCATGGATGAGCTCCATCCCACAATGGATGTGATTTGTGTGTAGCGGGATCGACGGTCAAATTACTCATTCCGCAGGGCTCTATCTGCAGACAGGTCCAGACAAATGAACTGTTGAGGGTTGGAGCATAGAGCGAATCATACAACTGGTTGCCATTGAACTGCCAACCAAAAGCCTCAGCAAGACCGCTTGAAAAACCAAAATCATCCATCACGATGACCGTCCCATTAGCCTTGTAGAAATCCACGATCGCTTCGATCTCTGCAGTACTGTAGCCATCTGGCTCATCGAATTCTATGAAACCTGACTCACCGAAGTGTGGCATGGAGAAAGCATCCTTCTCAACTCCGCTGATAACGAAAGTAGCATTTCCTGGATCATCTATCTCCTTGAGAAGCAAAGGACTGCTTACAACCGATCTGGTCTGAATACCCATATCATTGACATCACGTCGAAATGCCGAGATATCATTCCAATCATCATCATAAGCGGATAACTGAGAGTCACCGGATTGCACATACGATGAAAGAACAACACCGACAAGTAGTATCAGAGTGCCGAAAAAGCCCGCTAACAGTGCCCCACGGCGGATTCTACGACTTCTTGCTGACATCTCCATACACCTGACATACGCTTGGGCTGAAATTGTGACGTACTTTGTTCGGTTTAGAAGGTTCCCGCCCTAAGGGCGGGAGGATATCAACCCCTCAACGCTTCAAATGGACGCTCGTGGCAATCCTGTCAACTTCCTCCACTGGCACTCGCATATACACATCATCCATCTCCCACGGAAGACGTGCTGGGTCAAGGTTGTCCTCAAGCCTGACCAGCATTGCGAGAACATCGCCGGTCAAACCATCGATTTTCAGATCGATCAGGGTACCCAAACGGTCGCCAGCAGAATCAACCACCTGACGACCGAGTAGTTCATGACCGAAACTGGATACCATGACCGCCCCCCCTTGGGGGGTGGTCAATCCTCAAGACCATGAAGCCTTTGCTGAATGAATATCGCTGAAAACAACTCACATCGTTTCCATTCCGTAACTGGTATCACGATTTCGCTTGATGTTGGATAATCCACTGACCAACTTGGTCTCCATCTTGGTGTAATACTCCATCATATCAGGAGTGACTGTTGGTCTGACTCTGGAAACGGCTTCCTCGAAATGTGCTCTAGTGACTGATTTTCGACCTGCACGCATGGCGATCAATCCCGCCTCACGGCAGACTGCCTCGATATCTGCTCCAGTGAATCCCTCAAGTCCATTGAAGACCTTCTTCAGATTCACTGTCTTTGCAATCGGCATATTCTCAGTATGGATCTCAGCGATGACCTGCCTGGCCTTTTCATCCGGCGGAGGTACATGCAAGACCCGTTCAAAGCGGCCACTGCGCAGTAGAGCAGGGTCGATCATCTCAGGCCGATTCGTAGCCGCGACGACTATGACCCCTTCCATCGATTCAACGCCATCCATGCTGGCCAGTAATTGATTGACCACTCGATTTGCTACATCGCTCCCTCCTTCACTGCTAGAACCTCCCGAACGCATGTGTGCAATGCTCTCGAATTCATCGAGGAATATCACGGAAGGCGCAGCCTGCTTGGCCTTCTTGAATATCTCACGGATGGCTCGCTCAGATTCACCAACCCACTTGGATATCAATTCGGGACCCTTGATGGAGATGAAATTGGCCTTGGCCTCATTAGCTATCGCTTTGGCAAGTAATGTCTTCCCGGTTCCAGGAGCACCGAACAGAACGATTCCTCGTGGTGGTTTGATGCCAAAATGCTTGAACTCGTCCGAACGTGTCAGAGGCCATTCCACACTTTCCTTGAGTCTCTCTTTGATCTCCTCGAGCCCACCGACTTCATCCCACTGTATCTCTGGAATCTCGACATATATCTCCCTCAATGCTGAAGGTTCAATCTCTCTGATGGCCAGTCTGAAATCATCCATCTTGACTTCCATCTTCTCCA
>CALCOQ010000039.1 GCA_937897005.1 uncultured euryarchaeote | reverse complement strand
GCCTGATCGAGTTGATTGGGCCCTATCGATTCGCAATACTGGATCCAGTCAGATCAGAACTCCAGGTATTGAATGATGGTGGAAAGAACCTTCTCCTCGACCTTCTTGATTCAAGAGCGGACCCAATCGTCCTCGCAGTTGATGAACAAACCCACACCGATGATCAGATACTGATACTTGCAGAGCAAGAGGGTTGGCCGGTGTTGACTGTGGATCGTGAACTGAAACGCAGGTTGGTGGATTCATCTTGTAGAGTGATTGAAGTGGTGTCCAACAAACGCCTCAGACTGGTTATGGAATGATAATTCCAATATTTCCGGATAATGCCGGTGGGATGTTTAAGTGGTCATCTTGTCGCACTCGGTTCGATGGGTTCAGAATCCGCCAGTACCGCTACTCCACGGGACCATGAAAAAATGAGCGATGTGGAAATCGCTGAAGTCATTGAACTGCTGAAGCGTATTGGTGTGAATGGGTTTGCAGCCATTGTCATGGTCTCTCTCTCAGTTGATGGAGCCAATGACAGCGCTGGTTTACAACGGGCATGTGGATTACGCCAACCTGAAGTGAGCATCGCTGTTTCAAATCTCAAGAAATATGGGCTCATCGAGGTCAAGAAAATAACTGATGGTGGTAGAGGTAGGCCGAAACATATCTACAGACTGATTGGAAATTTCAGTGAATCTTCAAAGCCATTCAGAGATGTGGCGATGGAGAAACTTGATACCATGCAGAAGAAACTTCAGCGCCTTGAAGAATTGAGTGAAAGCATCAGAAAATCAAGTGCCCGATGATGTGACCTCAATCAGCAGGCAAGGTGAATAATGAATCATCACCATGCCCATCCAGTAGACCGATCCTAACCCCTGCGTCAATCCATGCATGAGCATAATTGATCGCACCGAAAGCCCTCACTAAATCTCCATTCTCAACAAAGTGTTGAGCATCGCTGCGATAATCATCTGCCATCTTCAGCATGTCATTGAGCATCTCCTCCTCGACACTACCCGGTTCCACCAATGGGGTCGCCTTATCACGGGCTTGTTCAGTCAATCGCAGATACTTCTCAATCAAATCCAGGGAGACCCTGTCCTCAGCCATCTCTCAAGCCTCCTCTCGCTTCATCTTGAGGATTCTTCGAACATCGTCCGTCCGTCCAAGTTTCTGGTACAACTCCGCAGCCTTGGATAATTGCCCATTATCTTCTGCATCACGCGCAGCGACGAAAACACTCTTTCGATTCTCCCAATCAAGTTCCTCTCTGGCTTGAGCGACCTCAGATTGAATACGACGACGCCTGCGCAATGCCAATTCAGGCGCCTCCCACCACCTCAGCAATCCATCTCTGGTACAGGAGACCAAGGTTGAAACGCCATCGCCTACCAACAGGTCTCCTCCATCCATCTGTCTGGGTTGATCCAAAGGTGGTAATCTCTCAAGGTCTCCATTCAGAGACAACAGCCACCAACCATCACTGGCCATCGTTCCATTCACGGGTTCCAGTCCCAAGGTCTCAATTCGCTGGATGACATCCCATCCAAAGGGATGTGGAATGCCCTCCCAGATCTCTCCATCAACGGCTTGCATCAACAACTGGCCCTCTTCCAGGCGACTGCACCAACTCCAGCCTCTGTCCTCAATCGCCCGCTGAGTATCTTCACCAATCACTCGAAGACAACGGATGAAACCTTCAGAATCATGTATCAACAAATGTTCTCGATCAAACCAACCCAACAACTTGCGTACTCCGCCACACTTGAGGCGCCTGATTCCTCTGCCCTCTTGATTGAACAGATGCAAGTGGTCCTTGCGGTCTGATAACACCCAGCCTCCACCCGGCCTTGGCAACAGGTCCGAGAAACCACCGCTCGTCGCCCTGCCCTCGTGCAATACTGTGCCATCGGAAAGGCGGAGAACATGAAAACCATGCCCAGCGAGAACACCGAGGTTACCCTCCGCGCATGCCATGTTGAAGGTGCGGAAAGGCAGAGGGGTTCGCCATGAGGGATAGCCGTCAGAATTGATCATCAAGACCTCAAGACCTGAAGCCACCGCAACTCCATTCCCAACGTGGCATAAACCCGCAATGCGGTTCTCTGACTTCCATGACCAAGCGACATTCCAGCCAACGGAATCTTCACCTTCTGTCATCTTGAGTCCTCCAGCATTCCCCATGCTATCAACTGAGCCCGAGCATCATTGGTCAGACTGAACCAGCGACTACGTCCATGTTGCCTGACCGCCAGTATTCCAGCCTTGTACAATCCATTGGCAAGTTGAGACATTCTTGGCCTCTTGACATCCAATCTTGAGCGCAGGAAATCATCCGATGGTGAGAATTCTCTTTGCGAAGCAACTTCCATTATCTGGCGTTCATGAGCAGACAATGTGCGCATCCTCTCGATATCCAAAGAAATGCTCTGACTGTTCCATCTTTCAGGTTGAGGGGCCAGGCCAGCCAACCTGTTGGCCAATCCCGAATATTGACTTCCTGCAGGCAGTTGCATAGGCATCCCTGTTTCTGGTGAGGCAGGAAGGGTTGGAGCAGGGCTTGAAGGAAGAGATGGCATGACTGGAGATACAGCAGATGGCGGTACCTGCTGGTGCACCGGTGCGGATGCGTGTTCGTGTTGCCCATCCGATGTGGCTGGAGACGCAGGTTGCATCAAAGGAGCATTCTCCTCCAACCACAACTCGATGGCCTCGTCCTGATGCATCGGTTCTGATTGCTGTTGGTGGAAAACCTCAGTATCATGTTTAGGATCAAATGGCGGTGATTCATGCATTGATTCGCGATTCCTCCGTGCTAATGAGCCAAACATTCCACTTGGCACAGGTGCATCAAGCCTCGTCATCCTCGATTGAATATCAGGCTCTGACTCTTCTTCCTCTGGTTCAAGACCGAAGGCGGTCATTTCCTGTGGCATCTCTTGTGACAAAGAATCTTCTTCTTCATCAAGGCCCCAAGGGTTGCTCTCCACTCCTTTCTCGATATCTTGATAGTCCTGAGATACGGTATCAGCACCTGTTTCCTCTTGGCTGACCATCTTGGTCATGGTGCTGTGAGCATTGGAGTCTTCCTGCTTGGTTTCTCTTTGCCAACCCAGCTCTTGTTCTCTATTCGAAGCATTGGCTCTTGCCTTATCCACTAGATCTCTCATCCTACGCATCAGTCTGCTGAGATGACCCTGCGTCTCATCATACAAGGCTTCGAACAATTCTTCATCACAATGCCAACTCTTGCGGCTGACAGAAGCGATTCTCTTTTCGATGATGTCTCTAATCCCATTCTCGTCAACGGGTTCAAGATTCATGACGCTATCGAATTCATTGACCAGGTCCTCTGGAAAAGCCTGGAACTGCTCTGGAGTCACGGTGACCAACACCAATGCCTTGAGGCGGCGCAATGCACCGGACAAACGCTGCATTGATGAGCACAGAAGAGGGCCTGATGCACTTGGGAAATCATAGGATATCAACTGCAGAGGTCCATGATATGAGGAGACGGCCTCAACCATGTGATCCACCATTGCAGTGATATGTGAAGGACGGTCGAAACCTACCAGCATCGAGAAGGTCTCATCGAGTAGACGCGTTGCATGATTCTCATGAGGAAACATGGTGAATGAACGGTGAAGTTCTGTCTGTGAAGCCAGTGCATGGATTAATGATGTTCTTCCTGAACCGCGTTCACCCTTCAACAATATCATCCTTGGAGACCTCTGCCCTATCAATGAAGTCAATCGAGAAACCAGTTCATCCCTGCCTCCCAGCAATCGATGCTCTCCACGCTCCAATGGTCGGCCATTGAATGGGTTCTCCCTCATAGGTGGGAGGTCATCGATGTCCAGAGGTCGCATGATAGGTGTGAATTCCACATCGGCTCATAAGCATTCAGGCGTTGACGCGTTAATCGAGCATTGGTTGAATGCGTCAATCGTATAGCGGGGGGTCTGATAATTGTGAAGAATGTGAATATTTCTTATTCTAATATTACTGATTAACGAGTCATTAACGCATTTTCAACGCATGGTTCAACGCGTTGATTGCGTTGAAATGGGAAGTTCCCTTCTGCGAAAGATTGAGACTTCAGCAGCGTTCGCATCAAGCGGAGATGCCTGTGCCCGTAGACAACAGCCGCCTCAAGGGATTCTTTCGCTTGAGTGCTGAAGAGCGCCTACAGTTGGTCGCGGATATCACAGAGTTATCTGAACAGGAGATTGCAGCATTGTCTCCCAGTGGCGGCCTGAAGGTGGAAGATGCCAACAACATGGTTGAAAACGTGATTGGAACCATGTCCCTACCTATTGGCATCGCAACCAACTTCATCATCGACGGAAAACACCACATCATCCCCTATTGCATAGAAGAATCTTCAGTCATTGCAGCAGCCTCCAACATGGCCAAGAGATGTCATGCATCAGGGGGGTTTCAAACCGATAATGAGGATTCATTGATGATCGGGCAGATTCAACTTCTAGAAATACCCCATTTCGATGCCGCTAAAAAGACCATCCTGGAGGCAAAACAGAGCCTCATTGAGGAGTGTAACAACCGGCCATCGACCATTATTCGCCTAGGCGGTGGCTGTAAGGACATCCAAGTCAGACGATCTGGAGTAGAAGGGATGATGATCATCCATATCATCGTTGACTGTCTTGATGCTATGGGTGCAAATACCGTCAACACGATGGTTGAACATATCGCACCCAGAATCGAAGCGCTTTCCGGCGGTAGAGCGAATCTGAAGATTATTTCTAATCTGGCCATTCATCGATTGGCTCGTGCAAGCGCCACATTCACTCCTGAAGAATTATCCAGAGATGGCACCAGAGAAGATGGTCTTGAGGTCATCTCTGGCATTCTCGAAGCATATCAATTCGCAGATATCGATCATTTCAGAGCAACAACCCACAACAAGGGTACCATGAATGGAATCTCAGCAGTCGCAATAGCCTGTGGGCAGGATTGGAGAGCGATTGAAGCTGCCTGTCATTCGTATGTTGTTTGGGATCAAGGAAGATATGGGAGTCTGACCGAATGGGAACAAGACGAGAATGGTTCACTGGTTGGGAGAATCGAAGTCCCATTGGCAGTAGGTACGGTTGGAGGGGCTGTGAAGGTCCACCCAACCGCTAGAACAAACATGAAGATCCTTGGAGTTGATTCAGCCAAGGCCCTGGCAGGGATCATGGCCTGTGCAGGTCTTGCCCAGAACCTTGGAGCTTTGAGAGCATTATCGACCTCGGGAATCCAATCGGGACACATGCACCTACATCTGCGGAACATGACGATAACCTCAGGAGCAGCGGGAGACGAGATAGATGCGGTTTCTCTGATGGTGGTAGAGAGCGGAGAGACAATAACTCAGAGTTTGATTGATTCAATGCTGGACAAACACCGAAATTCAGAGTGACATCCCGATGAAATCGATCACTCCTCAAGTGCTGCTTCAATTTCTTCGGCAACGGGTTCGAGAGTCGGTTCAGCGGGTTCTTCTTCATGCTCTGACGCCCTATCAGCGATAGCTTCGAAAATATTCTCATCTTCAACAGGCAATTCAGTCTGATCCTCGTTCAATGCCATGGGCCGTTCTCCGCCACCAGAAGTCAAACCTAGACCTGCAGCCTGTTCTCTGAACCAAGCTCTAACCTTACGCTTCTCAGTATGTGGGCAACCAAAGACCTCGGAGAATCTTCGAGTCGTTGAAAGTCGCTTGGTATTACCATGGCGACGGCGCTCCACCAGACCCAGTTGTACCAGTTCGCGAACATGATCATAGGTCCTTTGCCCTAGTAGTTCAACCAGCCTGGATTGCATCATCGGTTGATGGAAAGCAATCAATGAAGCCGATTTCAATAACTTTGGTGGAATATCGGTCTTGGCATTGCAAGGAAGATGTTGAGCCACCTTGGGTTTTACCTCAAGTGCCCAGCGTCCATTGATTTCAGCGAGTTGAAGTGCACCGCCTCTCCTTCGCTTGAGGCTGGTTCTGAGAGCCTCCAGAGAAGTTGCGATATCCGCTGCCTCGACCTCAAGGTCAACAGCCAGTTCCTCGACCGACATCGAGCGTCCTGCCCCAAACAATGTTGCTTCAATCAGTGTCTCCAATTCAATGGCCATTCAATTCCCCTCCATTCCTTCTGGTAATGTCATCTCGATGACCGGTCCATCAGCATTGCCTGTAATCTCGGCTTCGAATTCTGTGGAATCGGCTGCGGCTGCTTCGGCTGCTGCGGCTGCTTCGGCTGCTTCGGCTGCTTCGGCTGCGGCTTCGGCTGCAGCAGCCTCCTTTCTTGCAGCCTCTTCAGCCCTCCTTGCTATTCTCTCGATGTATTGCGCTCTTCCTCCAGCCTGAGACCTGATTCGTTCTGACGATTCATTCTTCTGCTCTTCAATACAGAGCCAGATTTGATGGAAATCATCCAATTCGGGCCAACGGTCAATCAATACCATCTGACCATTCGGAACAATCTTCTGGCGAACATCGGCATATCCACGGTGTGTCAAGAACAGAGTTGAAATGAAAGCAGTGACATTTGCTTCTCCATCCAGTCCATCGACCTCGGTTCCATATTCCTGTAGCAGGTCGGCACGCAATTGAGAGATCACTTCCTCGACCGGGATCTCGTCCCCTGCCTTCCTGCCATTCTCCAAGGCGACTTTCTTCATCGCTTGCCAACAACTCCGTATATCTCCATCCAAGTCCTCATCATGCATCCTTGCACCGACATTGCTGAGTGCTTTCTTGACATCTTCAGCGTGTCGAATTCGATTCTCTTCTCTTAATTTATGATCATCGGCATCGTCACAAGCATCCTTGAGCGCTGAAAGAAGCTCACCAAGAGTGACCTGACGTCCTTCTTCTCTGCGGATGCGTTCGTTGAACAGGCTAGGTAGTTGAGTCTCGGCACCGCCGGTCAGAACATTGGTGGTGAAAGAGAATTCATCATCATCATATTCCATCTCCCAACCCCAATCAATGAACAGGTCCTCAGTGTCCTCCTCATTGTCGCGCAGGGCTCTGTCAAGCAGATCGGCTGCCTGACCATGCAACACTTCCCATGCCAATCTGATCAGACGCCCGCAGGCTGGTAGGTCCATCTTCTTCGAATCCTTCTTGATCCGCTCACCGAACAACTTGAGGAATTGGGAGAGGTCAACATTCCATGGATCAAGATCTTCATCCCGGAACAATTCGAAGACGATTGCGACCGAGCGGTCAAAAGGGTCAACGAGTCCAGCGTGCTCAGAATCCTCGATATGAGCAATCTCAACCAATCGGTTGGCATAACGATTCGCTTCCTTGGAATCAGATTCTCCACCTGCGATCAATTTGTCGATGACATCCTGTCTGAGAAAATATGAAGACAGATTCGACTGCATCATCTCACCTCATTTCTCATCATTCCTGGGTTAGAGCATCGATGTCCAGATCATCAGCGCCTTCGGCCTCATCGTCTTCCAAGTGAATCTCCTCAGTGGCTGAGTCCTCCTCTTCCAGAGATTTACGTCGAACCTCCTGATGTTCGACGATATCCTCTCTCATCTCTTCAGCTCTTTCAGCCAGAGCGCTGAGTCCTTCTGCATCTTCATCCTCAGAATTGGCATCTCCCGCGCCCCCTAATGAGGTAGGCATTGGCAATGGTTCTGGAGCAAGAGGCATGTTCTCCGTGTTTGGAAGGCCCTGAGAATCTATCAATGAGCCTTCACGGACTGCTTTCTCCTTCTGAGACTTGATCTCAGCCAAGGCAGCAGCACCCAGTTCGATAGCCCGCTCTCGGTCGAAATTGGCGATGCGGCGACTGCAACCATCACCAGCATGAGTGATGCCAATGTGATGATCGGCCAGTTGTAGACTGACCTTTCTCAAGGTCACCATGATGAATTGGGCCTGCTCACTGCGCTCTCGACACATCGTGGCAATTCTTTCTGCATTGAAGGCATCGAGATTCTGGTCAACCTCATCGAAGTAATAGAATGGGCTCGGGTCATAATCCTGAATAGCGAATATCAATGAAAGAGCAGCCATCGATTGTTCTCCACCTGACAATTGTTTCAGTTTACAGCGCGAACTCTTTCCGCTGGGTTGACACCACATCGACAATCCGCCCTTGAATGGTTCATCCGGATTCTCAAGGAACAACTCCCCTCTTCCACCATCGGACAATATCTTGTACACATCGCGGAAATTCTTGTCCACGGATTTGAGGACATGCAACAATCTAGTCTTGCGTTGTTTCTCCAGACGCATAGTCAAGTCGATGAGAGACTTCTTTCTCTGCTGCAGGGTTCCATTATCCGCCTTGAGGTCAGATAATCGCTCCTCAGTGATATCGTATTGCTCGATCGCCAACATGTTGACGTCCCCGATCAGACCCAGACGACGGTCGAGAGTGCGTACGCTGCCCTCCGCCTCCGAGACAGAGGGTAATGCAACGGTTTCTTCGGCTGGTTCGATTCCAGCAGTACCCATCTCATCGAGGAGTTCATCGAGCGCCTCTCTCTTCTGATGAAGTTGTAGGGTGAATTCTGCGGCTCTCTTGTCCAGAGTATCTGCCTGATTCGCCTTCTGGGTCAAGCCTGCGTGCAGAGTCGCTCTGTCCTCGGTCAACCTCAAACGCTCTGAATCAAGTTCCTTGTGTTCTTCGGCAATCTGACTATGTGCAGATTCTGCCTCTTTGAGTTCAACCATGATGGATGCAATCTCATCCTGCCATTGCTTGATACTGGTCAGGCGCTCTTCATTCTCCTTCTCCAATCGAGCCCGTCGGTCTGATAATTCATCGACCCTCTCGAGAAGAATACGGCCTTTCTCGCTTCCACCATCGATGACTGCGTTGGCCTGCGCCTGAGCTGCGAATGCACTTACTCTGATCTCCTGGACTTCTCTGAGTTTCTCTTGGAGATGGGCGGGGCTTGCTTCCTGCAATGCTGCTGTTGCAACTTCTCTGGTTAATTCTGTAACTCGTAATGCATCGGTCACTCGTTGCATCTCATCTGCTCTCTTTCCAGCCTGCTTCTCTAACTCAATCAACTTCTTATCAAGCGTTTTCACAGCCCCAGTGGCCTTTGCAAGTCTCTGCTCACATATTCGTAGGTCCTCTTTCCATTGACGCTGGCGCAAGCTGTTCTCATCTCCAGATATCTTGGATATCCGCTGATTCAACTCTTGCTGTTTTCTCTTGCAGGCCAATAATTGGTCGTTGACCTTGTAAGATAATCCGTGAAGGCGTCCGACTTCGACATCCAATTTATCGACCTCATTCATTCCTTGGACACAACCGCCGAATCCTACCTTGAGGCGTACCCTGCTGCCTCCAACCATGGCGCCACCATGTTCAGTGACTCCACCATTGAGAGTGACCATTCGCACTCCACCCATGTGTTTTCGAGCTGTGGCCATGCTGTCTACGATCAAAGTGTCTCGCAACACATACTTGACTGCAGTTTCGATACGGGGATCGTGATCCAACATCTGCCAGGCGAATCCGATGACGCCTTCCTTATGTTCGACCATCAATGAACGACCGCTGGACCTTCCAACCGAGATCTTGTTCAAAGGAAGGAAGGTGGCACGTCCAGCGTCTTTCTGCCTCAGATGGGACATACACTCGTGTGCAATCTGATCGCTCTCGACAATGATGCTGTTCATTCCTCCACCGACTGCCGTGGCGAGTGCTTCCTCATTGGCGGAATCCTTTGGCAAACACATCTCACTGATGGTTCCCAGGATTCCTCGCATCTTGCCATCATCTCGAAGGTCCAGAATCGTACGCACTGCTCTGGCCATCCCATCTCTGCTGCCAGAACGGCTCTCAAGTTCACTCCGAGCGACCACCAATTTCCGTTCGGTCTCTCTCAAACGCCCTTCCACAGCGGCTGCCTCCTCGATAAGACGTGCTTCCTCTCTCTGAAGAATGGTCAATTCCGCAGCCATCGATGTTCGATCAGTCTCAGGGTCGCACTCTGCCAACTCCTCACCTTCAAAGACAAGTTCATCGACATTGAGTTGCAACTCTGTGACCATCTCTTCTGCTTCAGCCAACTGTTCTGCAGCGATATCGACCTTCTGGGCTTCAAGTCCATGCGCCAATTTAGCCTCATTCAATGCCTCTGACATCGTCTGGAACTTCTCATTGGCTTTGCCTTGGGCGCGGGTCAGTTCAATCGTCTGTCTATCACCTTCGAGCAAGGCCTTACGCGCATCCTTCTCTGCCTCCTCGGCCTTTTTCAGATCTGCATCTGCCTCGACCATGGTCTGCTCGGCTTGTGCGATCTCTGAGAGATGGTTTGTGTGAGCAGTCTCGGCTTCTGCTGCATCCTGCTGAATAACATCAATTGATTCAAGGGCATCTTCTACTGCATCTTCCGCATCTGAGATTCGATCCTTGTTTCGATCTGTGGAGATGCGCATCTCATTGATGCGATTCATCATCTCAGCACTATCATCTCCAAGCACCTCTGCCATCTGACGGGAGACCTCAGCAAGACGATCGTCGATATCCAGAAGTTCCTTCTCGCCTTCCTGTACGATGGTTCGAAGTTTCTTGGCCTCATCACCATATCTGGATTGCTCGTTGACGATGAAGTCTATCTCTTCCATCCTTGAACGGTGTAGTGAATGCATCAGAGTGACTTTTGCTTCCTCCAACTGCCCTTGCAATTCCCGATATTTGAGAGCCGCTTGACGCTCTTTCTTGAGATCCTTCATCCGCGCACCAAGTTCCTCCTCCAATAACTGGATTCGTTCCAGATATTCCTCAACCTGATTCTTCTGTCGATCAGCCTTTCTTATCTCATCATCATAGGAAGTGACGCCAGCGACGTTGTCCAACACTTTGCGTCTCGACATCGCGGTCATCTTGGCCAGACTGGTGACATCACCTTGAAGGACGATGTTGTATCCATCAGCTCTAGCATTGGTCTCAGACAATAGCCTCCTGAATGATTTCAGTGAACTCTCCTCTCCATTGAGCAGATACTTGGAAACCACATTGTTGGTCTTGGTCAAACGGATGGTTCGAGTCAACCGTATCTCATCTGTATCGACACTCATTCGGCGACGGCCTTTCTTGTCAGCAGGATTGTCGAGGATCAGCGTGACCGTGCAATGCTTCGCAGGTTTGTTACGACTACCTCCATTGAAAATGAGGTCCTTGGCATTGCCAGCCCTGAGACTCTTGTTGGAACGCGGCCCCAATACGAATTGTATAGCATCTCCACAGTTTGATTTCCCAGAGCCATTCGGCCCGGTCACCGCAGTGAATCCTCGGTCGAGTGGAATGACCACTTCGTCCTTGAACGATTTGAAATTCTCCATCTCCAAAGCCTTGAGATACACCCTATCCCCTCTGTGGATGATGACCTTAGGCCAACATCAGACTTTCAGGGATTATTGACCGGTAATAAGGACTACGCAAATCGAGTAGAGCAGCAAGGCGATTGGAGGACCCAAAACAATTCGCCGAAAAGACCCAGAATCGGCCACGGTTCAAAGGTGACCGGTCATGTTGCACTGTGCACAGCCTTGCCCACTGCAGTAATGGCAGGCGCGACCCATATCATCAACACTACCATCATCATACAGGCCACGTTCGAACGAATCATCATACTGGTCAAGTTTCATCGACTTGCGCATCTCTCCTACGGTTCTGAAATCCCCCATCCCCTTGACCGTGTGTTTTCCAGCGAATGGATCTCCTATGCGATTGTCTCGGAACATCCTTTCTTGAATCGCCATGCTATGTCCATCAGCGACCATTCCGCCACCTTCATCGTGTTTCTCCTTGAGACCGAGTGTATGTTTACGCTTCGACAATCCATTGAGAATTGAACGCAGACCCAGTAGGCCGAAGACGGAATAGATGATGACCGAAGGTAGTGGGAGACCTG
>CALCOQ010000038.1 GCA_937897005.1 uncultured euryarchaeote | reverse complement strand
GCACATGAGGAACTTGATTTCGATGAAACTGGAGCCAGTTGGTATGTAGGATATGTCATCGAGAGTGGTGGGGTGACCATCTATCACATGGGAGATGGACAACCTTGGCCAGGTTGGCATAGCGCCATAGGTAAAGCGAACCAGAGACTGGCACCAGATACTTCTCTTGACATCGCCTTGTTATGTATCAACGGCAACGATAATCTGCATCATGACCAAGCCGTTGATCTCATCGAGAAAGTGGCTCCACGTTGTGCGATACCCATGCATTATGGAATGGACCCCGGAAATACCGTTGACCCGCAGATATTCGTTGACGAGATGACTTCAAGACTACCAGACAAACAACATCTGGTTGCAGATGTAGGCCAGTGTATTCGTTATTCGGATGGTGTGCTGGAGGTCTTGAATGACTCCTGAGGTCCTGTTCAACATCCTTTGGACCGAGATTGATTTTGATGACCATCCAGTGAATGGTGGCCACTCTCCCACTCCTCAGGGTGAATTAGAGGTGCCAGACTGCATTGAGGGCGTAGTGTCTCTCAATGATGAAAGAGTCCGATTGAGTATCAGTGCTGATGTTCTCGCCTTGAAGGAAGAAGTGATGCGGCAAGGAGAGATGGAGGTGGATTCCCGTCCGCATCATGTGTTCATGGTCACCAAGGACGCAGTTGAGTTCTCCCGCTCCACGATGCAGGAAATCCATGGATTACACAAATGGTCAATCCCTTTGGATTGGCTCGATTCTGGTTCTGGAGTTGATGCTGGCCCATGGTTCCCTGCTTTCCAGCAATCTCTTCAAAGTATCAGCGAAATGGACGACTTTGCTGCTGAAGATGTGTCTGCAACCGTTCCATTGCGTCAAGAATTGAGGAACTGGAGAGAGCGATTCTCTCAACATTTGCCTGATTGGACATGGCATCTTGAGGTTGATAACAAGCCTGACCGCTGTGGATGGTACATCCGAGCACCCGAGAATTCAGATTCGTTGTTCACTATCTTCCTGGGCCATGGGTGGGACCCAGCCGCTGCGCGTGTCGAAAGTGGTTTCTTCATTTTCGAGCGTGCTCCTGAAGGGGAGTTGGACCGAACGGACGAGTCAAGACAGAATCTTCTGGATGTGGCCAGAACCAAGATGATGTGCAGTAATGGTGGGCTTTTACACGAGTTGGCGACCAAGGTAGGAGCCGCAGACGATTGGGCAGATTCAACCAAGCGGATCTCATTGCAACCCATGATGCCTGCGGAACTCTATCCACCGGGTATGGGATTGTGGCCCCTCTTGATGGGGCGTTCATCACCTGGCTTATCCTCTCTGGAGATGGTGACTTGGTTCTCCAGCATGATGGAGCCACTGTTGCCGGCACTTGAGAACTTCAATTCTCAGTAGTTTCTCTGACGAGCCCTTCCTCGTCTATCTGCCAGTCGATGATGCTCCACCCTGCCTCTTCACAGACTCGCTTGACTTCGTCTTCCTTTCCGATGTTTGCGAACATGCCTATGCATCCTCCTCCAGCAGCTCCCATGCCTTTCCAGGCGAGGATATCACGAGATTCCATCAGAGCATCGACCACTCCTCGATAAGGAGCATTGAGTTCAGGCGCCATGTTCTCGATCGCTTCGGTGACACTGCGCATTGCAAATATCACCTCATCGCGTCTATCCTTCTGTAATCCATCTGCAAGTTGTCGTGCTGCTTTGCGAATCACCATCAGTGATTCCAGTACCACTTCATCACCGGCATCGTAGCGATCCCATACTCCTTGGTGTATATCTCCACTGACATGAGAGATACCGGTGTAAGCCAGAATCATTTGCCTCTGCAACCACCGCTTGGCACTTGGAAGTGGCTCGAATGGCAATATCTCGACAGATTCTCCTGCGAACATCAGGTGTTGGATTCCACCTCCGACAGCAGCCCATTGGTCTTGACGACCACCACGGTTCCCCAACAGTGCCTCGAATTGGTAGGCCAACTCTGCAATTTCACTGGGACTACGTCCTTCTCCGCTGATTGCGGATAGAAAAGCGACGTTCATTGCAGCACTGGTCCCCAGTCCGCTGGAGCCTGGCACCTCGGATTCGTAATGAACACTGATTAGTTCATCATCGTCAATCTTGAAACTGGCTTTGATGTATTGATCGATGGCGACGTTGACAACTTCGCCTCCGTGGTCATGGGAGAATGGGGCGCAATCCGTCCAGCCTCCGGCAAGGTCGATACGAACTGGTGCCTTGACCCTGACCTCCTTCATCTACTCCCCTTCCTGAAGTTGCGCCACCGCCTGTTCAAAGAGGATTCGGCCACGTTTCAACAGCATCCCTCTCCAATCATCATTCTTCGGGTTGAAGATTCTGAGCAGATTTCTTCGGCTCCAATGCCCATACATGTCTTCCACATCCCCGAATTGATCCCACGAATTCTCGGCCCTCAGGGATTTGAGAACCTTGAATGGCTTGTAGGTGCCAAACTCTTGGGTGATACAAGTCCAATCCATATCACTCCAGCGCCCCATCAAGCCTTGGTGCAGGTCACCTCTGGTTCGATAGGCTACGCCTGCAGAGGCATCCAATGGACAGATTCTCTTTCCGTAGCGATTGCGCATTGCGGTGATCTTCTGCTCACCCATCCCGGGATTGACCAGCAGTGTATCTTGGCCGAACTTACCCAATCCAGTATGGAGGTCGATGGCTACCACCTGTGTTGCTGATTCGAGCAGAGGCTGCAACCACTCAAGGAATTTCTGAGGTCCCTGTTGCAGTCCAGAACCACCATACTGCATCGCCTCAGGTCTTGTGTATTGGCCCTCTGCGATGGCCTGTTTGGTTTTCGTCCAGCCGTGTTTGAGGACATGCAACAATGCTCGAAGGAAGAACCCCCTCTCTTTCTCTTCAGGTGGAAGCTTGGGATTGATCAATGGATTGACGATTGAATAGCCTTCAGGTTCACCTTCGTAACTCTCACCCGGAGGCAGGAAGTTACGGTTCAGGTCGGTATTGTTCTCATTGACTCTGCGCAACCAAGCCATTCCCCAGGGATTAAGGGAATGGACAAATGCCACTGTCACTCCTTCTGGCGGTCCATGTTCAAGGATATCTCGCATGATATGCAATTGGATTGCTGAGCCAGGATATCCTTCGACTCCATGGATCCCTGATGTCGATAGCAGCAGTTTCTTTCCCGCAGGGTCACCGATGATACAGGTGTCAATTCCCAACTGCTCCTCCACTGGGCCCTTGACATCAAGGAGCAGTCTCTTGAGCACCACAGCATGACCAGCCGCTGATATCTCCTCAGCGAAATGATTGAATCGCTGCGATGCAGCCACCCAATCATTGGAGAAGACATCTTCCCACAATCATCTCACCTCAAGACAGTCGAAAAGTTCGGATACACCTTGCTGGGACAGTGATCAGTCCATTATCACAGGTTGAGATGACCTTCTCCAGAAGGTCACATTCGACAACGAGTTCCCAGATATCACTGCTCAACTCGCCAACCCAATCCTCGGCTGTCGGATTCCAAAGACGCAAAGCGGCTCCTTGTCCATCTTCACAGGGTTTGAGGCTGGCGAACAGAGGTTTGGGTGAAGGTCCATTCAAGCGATAGTGCTGCATGGAGGTACCGAATCTTGCACTACCTTCTACATCATCGAATGAGCCATCCAACTGAGGTTTCGGGATTCCGGGAACTATGGCGGCTTGGGCGGCCAACATCTCAGCCACTTCATGAACTGCCAATCCATCGTCTTCCGCTTCACTCCAGGTTCCCTCATAGGGCAATACTCCCCAGCGGAACCAAGAGGTTCCCAGACATTGTGCTCCGGGAGCAGGGAAACAAGGCCCAGCGCGGTTGCGTCGCCATGCGAATCCATCTCTGGATAGCCAGCCTATGCTGCGAAGAGCGGTAAGACAGAGATCCAGTCCTCCCCCGAATTCACTTGGTCTTGCTTCGTATTCATTACTGCCCGGACAAAGCATGGCCAAACCATGTTCCTCATCTTCAACAGCAAGGAATTGGGAAACGTGTTGGGTAGGTACCTCGGGTTGATTCCATTCAGTGACATGTGGGAAGTGCCAAGGTCGTTCAATGACGTCAAAAGCACCACCTGCGAAGACGGTATCGCTATCGATTCCAGTAGGTAGAACCACCCGCAGGCGGTGGTCGTTACAAGTATTGTCAACGGAGGTCTCGACCTCGACGAATCGGCTGCCACTGCGAACCGTCAAGTAATGGTCGATGATCAACCAGTCGTGTTCATTGCTTCTTTCCTGAGTATCGTCGAGGAAGCGCTTGGGAATCCTCCACTCCATCTGCAGGTGCATGGTCGAGGCCCAGGGGTTCTCCTTCTCGATCAACATCTGGACGTTACAAGTGTTTTCATGGGCCTC
The DNA here is from genome assembly GCA_937897005.1 of uncultured euryarchaeote. Classification (GTDB taxonomy): domain Archaea; phylum Thermoplasmatota; class Poseidoniia; order Poseidoniales; family Poseidoniaceae; genus UBA226. Next base: position 6 of record CALCOQ010000038.1, on the reverse strand, counting down.
GGAATG
>CALCOQ010000037.1 GCA_937897005.1 uncultured euryarchaeote | reverse complement strand
TGTGAGCAAGGTGTTACCGAAGCTTGCATTTCCATGGAAGTCGCCAGTGACAAATGCGTTTCCATCAGCGTCAATCGCTATCGCCGTACCAATGTCGTCACCTGCTCCTCCTGCACCATTGAAGAAGGAATGGTGAGAAGTGGAATTCCGCGACCAGTCAACCAGCGCCTTCTTCTGCGCTTCATTGAGTTGATCATATCCATCCTTCTGCTCTGGAATAATCATCTCTTCGAGTGCTTCAGGAACCTCAATATCTACCCAAGCAACCATAGCTGGAGCCATCAAAGACAGCAGATAGAATGCCAATCCAAAAATGGTCAGCATTCGCAGTTTGTCGCGGTTCATGGATTCTGATGTTGGAACTGAAATATGAAACTAGTCCCAGCGATGAAGCCCAATACGAAGGCTAACCTGACAAGCGCGGTTGGGTTTACGAGTTCAAATCTCGCCACGTAATCTCAATATTACTCTGTGGAGTAACCGATCTGCACCCCTTCATCATTGGTCTTCATGATGTGTATGGAGCGTAGATTGATATTGTTCTCTGCAAGGCTGCGGGTGAAGGCACCCAAGGCACCTGGAATATCCTCCAGCACTGTAGTGTGAAGATTTCTCATCGTGAATTCGACTCCAACTGAAGTGAGCGCCGCAGCGGTCTCTTCTGATTCCTCAGTCACAATCACAGCCGCAGCGACCGAGGTACCGATTCCCGCACCTCCGATGATGTTGATTCCTGCTTCACCCAATGCTTCACAACAATCAGCGAGCGAGCCTGGCCTGTCTTCCAATATCAATAAAAATTCGTTCATGGGCCACGGAGCATGCGGTCTGATTTCAATTGTGCGCTATTCATTGCAATTCTATCTCTTTAGAGAGAATGAATCGCTACAACCAAACTTGCCTGAAGTAAACAAGCATAATAGATGGACGATAGACCGGAATTCATGCGTAATCGGGAATATCGTCTCTTGCCTATCATCTTGACAAGCATGCTTCTGCTGATTCAGTCAGGCCCAACAAGCATGTTGAACAACACGCCAGTCACACTGATGAGTGAAGATTCCAACGAATGCCTGACCTTCCAGAACGTCTCTCATGATTACGATTACAGTCAGCCATCACAGGATGCGTTCAACATCTCTGCAGACATGGTAAACAACTGCTCTGATGCCATCATGTACCCAAGCACTCTGATCGAGAATGATACCATGGGTATCGAGACCAGTAGTGACGACAACAACTGGAGATATATTATCGGAGACAACTCCTCGTATCATGTCGTATGGGAAGTGACCCGGAATTCTACGGTCTCTGAAGGTGCTTTCGTGACTTTTGAACTGCATCCAACTCGAGATAATTGTTTTGAAAATTGTTCTGAGAGTCAAAGTTATTCCTACAATCTTACTGTTCCTTTTGGTTTAGTGGATGTCAATGCCTGTTATGCAATTGAGAACATCACCGACGATTATTCCCCTTCACAATCATCTTTCAATCTCTCAGCCGATTTGAACAATACTTGCTGGGGTGGAGAAATCCATTATCCTGCAGGCATTTTGCTTGAAGGAGCCGGTTATTCTTCTTCACCAGCAGAAGGATCTGAAAGCATTGGCCAAATGGCTTATTTGATTTGGGAGAACACTTCCACTTCAGTGAATTGGCAGATTACTCTTGATCAGAATCTAGCCAATGGAACATCCGTCAATTTTTCCTTGCAACCGTCATGTGCAGTTTATTCTTCCAGTTTCCAAATCACTCCATCCTACATGCAAGACTGTAGTTTGTCTACATTTGATATTGTGAGCCATACCGTGATGAATGGAACTCCTTCAAATCAAACTTATTGGCCAGAGAGGATCTTCATTTGGCCGGATGATGTAGGTGGATACGACACTGCACAGAACTACAATCTGAGTTACAATAACAGCGACGATCTCTCGGTTCATACTCTGTACGAACTTGACAATCTGGTCAACAATGTCACCTATCTGATCGAATGGTACATCTCCAACGGTACAACCAATTCCTTGTCTCTAGTGGCATCTGGAAATTTCACCACAAACAGCAGCAGCAATACTGGCTATTCAGCGCCGATACCGAATGCTGCGCTCAATCTCAGCGAGGACTGCTATGGCGTGTGGGCCGAACTCTACGATGATACAGGACAACTGCTCGATTTTGATGAATTCCTGCTGTGTA
>CALCOQ010000036.1 GCA_937897005.1 uncultured euryarchaeote | reverse complement strand
CTTCATCTTCACGACATTGGCAATACAGTTCAGCGAATCTCATTGTGGTCAGCGATCTGTCACTATCGGTTATTCCTGTGAATGTATCGCGATGATTGAGTGATAATGTGAAGGCTGAACGGGCATCATATTGCAGGTCATTCGTTATCAGTTCACCAAGTACCGGATACTTTGCCACAATCGTCTGTTCGGTATGTAGGTCCTGCAGATATGGAAGGCTGAATAATTCGCCAACTTCATGTCCAATCGCCAGGAACAACAGGCCTCCGCAATCCTTGCGCAACTGACGAATCGCTTCAGGTGTGGCAGATCTGGCGTGGAACAACAGGTCGGTCTCCCCCTCTCTCCATTCTGCATCGAAGACACAGATTGGATGCCCTTTCGAAAATGCCTCGATGGCTGCTTGTAGAGCACTCATCGGGGGGTGCGACTTGAGTTGACGACATGAACCCCACGGAGAGGAGTTGAAGAACCATGAGGTGCAGAACATCTGCGTGTCAGTAAGCAGCCAACAGCATATTGTTTTGAATATACACCCTTTCCGCCGGAAGGCCGCTGTAGCGGAGGACCTGTCATGTCAGTGAGAATGGGACCGGCGGGAGTGCCGTTATCTTGTAAGGGAAGAACTATTGTTGAAGGTATGGATGATGTCATTTCATTGGGCTTGGATACCATGGAGATCCAGACTGTAAGAATGGTACAACCGCATCATTTCGACCAGTATTGGCAGGCAGGGGTTCTCTCACATAAGGCTGAATTCGAGATGAATATCCATGGCCCATACTATGCCGAGTTACTGGGTGACAGGGTACAAAGAAATCGGGCTCTTGCCAAACTAGAGACCAGCATGCAGGCTGGCAAGGTCATCAATGCCCGACATATCACTACGCATGTGGGCCCATACTGCGGATATAATCGAGGGACTGAAGCCAATCAGCAGGTTGCAAACGTGCTCGCTGGAGTTGTTGAGAGGTCAGCACAATTATGGGAGGATGAGACCGAGTATCCAGCCTTCCCTTGGCTTCAGGATGGAACACCCATGAAGGTAGGTGTTGAAACCAGTGGCAGACAAGAACTCTGGGGTACGCTTGAAGAGGTTCTTGAGGTGGTCAACCACGTCGAAGGTACAGTTCCTGTACTCAACATGGCGCACATCCATGCTCGCGGCCATGGTCGTCTGAAGACCAGTGAGGATTATGGTGAATTATTCGATCAGGTCAGGACGACGATAGGGACCAAGACCTTCTATTGCCATTTCTCAGGCGTCGAACACAGGATGGGCAATGCTCAGCATTATACTCAGATAAAGAAGAGTGACCTCAATTTCGAGCCATTGGCAGAATTCCTCATCGAGGAAGGAGATTGGCTTGATGTCACAATAATCTCGGATTCACCATTACTGGAGCACGATGCGATGTATATGATGCAACATATCGAGCGCAGTCGCCACAAACAGTTGGAACGCAAGGCCCGTGAGGATAGACGTAGGGCTTTGGCGGCACAGGCTGGAATGTCTCCTGAGGAGATGGAAGCCAGAGAGAAGGCAGAGAAGGAGAAGAGATTGGCTGCACAGGATGAGGCAGCCAAGGCAGAACTCAAGAAGGTTGAGACACCTAAAGTCCCTAAAGAAGAGAAGAAGCCTGAGAAGAAGCCTGAGAAGAAGCCGGAGAAGAAGGCTCCTGCAAAGAAAGAGGCCGCAAAGAAAGGGGCTGCAAAGAAAGACGACGGTTTCTTCGAAGAAGCCAAAGAGGATGATGACCTGTTCTGAGGGCGGGTCATTCCGTAAGCGTTGAAAGGGCGGCCCTGTTCGAAAAGGCCACCAAGGGACGGTAACTCAGCTGGGAGAGTGCCAGACTGAAGATCTGGAAGTCGCCGGTTCAAGCCCGGCCCGTCCCACTCAGCACGACATGCATGACTCAGCGGTTCTGTTTCTTCAACCGATTGAATGAGTGGTGAGAGTGAATCTAATTGCGTCCATCCATCAGTTCGACCTGCTTTGCCTGGAGT
>CALCOQ010000035.1 GCA_937897005.1 uncultured euryarchaeote | reverse complement strand
GTCATACTTCTGTCGTCTGATAGAACGTAGTACTGCTTCCCCTCCAAGGGTGAACATCCTGAGGTCTACCGCTAGCCTTGGGTCTACCTCGGGCCACAGTTTTCTGCCTTTGTTGAACAGGTTCTGAGCTCTATCAACTTCATGCTTCATCAGTGCCCGCCACTGCTCGTTCACTTCTCTGTTCAGATACATCTCCAGTGTGTACCCGAATCTCTCCATGTCTTCCAGCGGGATGTATATCCGGTCCTGTTCCAGATCTCGGTCAACATCCTGCCAGTGATTGGCAAGTTGTAGAGCCGTGCAGGTGTTGTCTGCCAAGGTGCGCATGCCATCTTCATCGTGTCCATAGACGTAGAGGAACAGATGCCCAACAGGGTCTGCAGAATGAATGCAGTATTCTTTCAATTCATTCCAGTCCTGATATCGGTTTCTGGTCTGGTCCATCTTGAAAGCATGAATCAACTTGACGAATGGTTGCAGTGGGATGGAATGTTGCTTAGCGGTGTTCTGTACAGCTAGAAGAATGGGATGTCTTGGTTGTCCAGTCCAATCATCGTCTGCTGCACGCCTCAGGTCTTGCTCCCATTCTTCGAGCAATACCAATCTCTTTTCAGGTGGAAACGGCGCATCGTCACCAAGATCGTCTCCGTATCTACAGAAGGCGTAGATATTCTCGATGTGTTGACGAACATCAGCAGGAGTGAACCAATTTGAGATGATGAAGTTCTCATAGTGGCTCTTTGCTATCGATGTGCAATATGATTCTGCCTCCGCTAGGTCCCTATAGAGGTCGAAGCCAGCCAGAGTGACACCCGTGTCTTCGGCAAGGTGTTGCCCCCAGTCGAATTTTTCCGTCATCGTCAAACCTCCTCATTCACCATGTCTTCCATTCATCATCGAGGCGCTGTGGAGGTCTTGGCCAGCGCTTCCAATCAGTCTCAGGGTTCCATTCGATATTCATCAGGCCAGCGGCAGCAAGCAACCCACTTCTCACTGCTCCTTCCATGGTTGAAGGCCAGCCAGTATCAGTCCATGATCCTGCAAGATGGATTCGATGTTCGGCCAGTACATTCTGTGCTACTCTGAATTCTGCACAGCCAGCAGTTGCCGCAAAAGTTGCTTTCCTTGTTTTAATGACCTTGAAAGTCTGTGGTTCATTCCAGGTTTCAGGAAAGGTTCCTTTCACGACTCTGGTGTATTCTGCGAGGAACTCTTCATCCTTCCATTCAAGATATTTGTCAGCAGCACTTACAGGAACTGAGATCCATTGTCCATCCTCTATAGGAAGATTCTCTGCATCGAGTTCAGAGTTCTTGTTGAAGAGCATCTGAATGACCTCTTCATCGACACAGATAGAGAATGTGAAATCATCTGGTAGAACTGGCTTGGGATGTAGGGCATGAATGCCCACTAGGGATCGGTATTCCAATCGTGCAGCCAGTTCAGCCACAGTCAGCACCTCTTCAGGCGCCCCATCTTTCATCAGCAGTCGAGCAGCCAGGTGATGTGGAAGTGCCACGACCACAGCGTCACAATCCAAGTCCTCTCCCGAAATTTCGACTCCAGTACAACCTTCTTTCCAGAGCAAGGCCTTTGCCGTGGTTGAAAGTCTGATATCAACACCTGCTTCTTGCAGTACCTCATGCAGGTCAGGATGTATCGAGTCAGACAGGTGTGAAGTGAATGCTCCAACATCGAAAGCATGAGGGTCGTTGAACAGACCTCTTTTGAACAGGAATGCGGACAATGAAGCGCTTGCTTCATCGATATTGGTATTTAGCGCAGCTAGAACGAAGAAACCCCAGAAGCGATTGATAGAGCGTTCTGTCTGCCCTCTCTCGATGAGCCAACTTCTGAAATCCAGATTATCGATATCCGCCATCTCCTGCTCACTCATGGTCGCCAGTTCCTTGACCACTTTTCTCATGGCTATCTTGTCTTTGAGACTGAGGAATGGGAAGTTCAGCAGTGAGGCCGACATATGGTTTGGTGGTGCCAGACGCCCATCTTTCAAAACCGCTGTTTTTCCACTCCCAACCTGCATGAATGGGAGATTGGTACGACTCTGGAGTTTGATATTGGCATGTCCCCCGGCCCTTGCTATCAGTTGGAAGAATCGTTCGTACACTCTGAAACAGGAGTGTTGGCAATTGTCGAGTTCAATGCCGCTTTTGGGATCCTTGACACTCGAGACGCGCCCCCCAAGTCTAGAACGGGCTTCAAGCAGAATGACCTCGTTTGATTCTGCTTCATCTGCGATGGCCAGAGCGGCTGCAATTCCAGCCAATCCCCCCCCGATGACTACGACCTTCGGCATATCTCTCAACCGTCGGAGAGGTGGTTGTGAAACAAATCTTGCCATTGATTCTTCTGCTATTGCCGCTTTCAATAACATCTGAATAAGTTGATTTCATGGTGGTTTTGCGTAGCAAGCGTTTTCAAGAGCCGGAGGCAGGGACGGTCAGGGTTGGGGAGCAATGCTGTGTACATCATGTTCTGCTGAAGTTCCTGATGACAGTATTTTCTGCACCGAATGTGGTTCCCGTCAAGATCTGTCAAAGGCAAGTATGCCATCACAGTCTGGGCTGTCTGGAGCAGAGGTTTCTGGCGGTAGTGGTTTTGGTGTTGTCAGTGGGGATGCAATCAGGCAACAAAGTGAACAACAACAGGCTCAGCATACGGGAATACCGGATGACCTGATGAGACAGATCACGCAACAGAACCTTCCTCCTCAGCAACAAGGTGGCTTCCCGGTGTCCTCTGCCTTGCCGAATGATCCAGCGCAGATGCCTTCTCTTCTCGATCAGATGTCAACAACGATGCCGGCTTTGGATCAACCGTTAACAGGGGTTCCAGGAGTGGATCCGAATCTACCGCTCGATCCTTCTCAGGCCATGCTTGGTGGTCTGATTGACCAAGGAATGCCTCCAGATACGTTGATATCCGCTGACAATCCCTCTGTCAGCCCAACCGATGATATGGTCAATCGTCTCAGTGTCGCAGAGAAGGAGGTCAGTAATCAACGACGTAGTCAATGGTTGGAGATGAATCAAGAATCAGCATCGTCTGTTCTTGCACAGATTAGTGGGGAACTCCCGGTCCATCTTCAAGCAGAGAAGAGCAAGGCGGAGGAATTCCTCAAAGATGCAATCGGAGCGGATTCTACATCGAAGAGTGGACCTGATGCGAACCTCTTACGAAGGATGGCAGAAGTTTCAGTTCGCCGAGTTGCCCGAAAGAGAGGAGTTGCGGTGGAGACGCCACAATCAAAGGCAAATGGTGACATCTTGATGGTGAATATCACCTTCGTGGACGATGGACGGGTTCTTGATACCCCTCAGGATCTCGCTCAGGCATTCCAGCATGCGATTTCAACCGAGTTGGCATTGAAGGGACTTGATATGTCCGCTGAGGTCAACCTCTATCGTTCGAAGGACGGAGAGGTGGAATTGGTACATGGCGAAGCAGATGTAAGT
>CALCOQ010000034.1 GCA_937897005.1 uncultured euryarchaeote | reverse complement strand
TTCCAGCTGAATCACTGATATCAGCGATAACTGGAGCCTTTGAAACCGCATCCAGTTTACTGAGGGTCGATCAGGTGATTTCTGTCCGAGGCGACTGATTTCATTCCAGCCCTTCCAGCCAAAGACTTCATGACATTGATTCGGGGCGACATACTACAACGGGAAATGCCATGACGGCAGGTCCAGATTCATTAATCCGGCGTCCGAGAGCATTACTCTCGGTGTATGATAAGTCCGGCGTAGTGCAGTTAGGTACTGTATTGGCAGGATTTGGCTTTGAATTACTCTCTACCGGAGGCACAGCCCGGGTACTTCGGCAGGCGGGACTTGAAGTTCTGGACGTATCTGAGATCACCGGCCATCCTGAGATATTCGATGGTAGAGTGAAATCTTTACATCCAGCAATCCATGGACCGCTACTTGCACGCCTTGAGAAAGAAGAGGATGTCGAAGGTCTTGCAGAATTAGGATATTCTGCAATCCAAATAGTGGTAGTGAATCTCTATCCATTCTCAGAGGCTGCTGCACAGGCTCCTTCTTTAGAAGACCCTGAACTGTTGGAGATGATTGATATCGGTGGTCCGACGTTGGTCAGGGCCAGCTCCAAGAACCATCGAAATGTGGTGATTCTGACTTCACCCTCTCAATATTCAACATTCATCTCAATGTTACAACGATTTGAAGGAGATGTATCTCAGATTGATATCAATGTACGGAGGGAATTTGCTTTGGCTGCATTTCAACACACAGCAGAATATGATTCTGCAATATCAGAGGAACTCCACACCCGTTGGACAGGCGCTCCAGAGAACAGTGCAGAAGTAGATGAACAAGCAAGACGTATGACGAAAACAATGAGCATCAGTGCAAATCTGGACATGACGCTTCGATATGGTGAGAACAGCCATCAAGCGGGCGCTCTGTATTCGAATACTGGCGATATTTCAGGAACTCTTGTTGGTGCTATGGTCGAGGGGGGTAAGGAAATGTCTTACAACAACTATTCAGATGCAGACACCAGTCTTCGATTATGTCGCTCTCTCTCCACTGATGAGTGGCCAGAAACTCCCCATGCATGTGTGATCGTGAAGCATAACAATCCTTGTGGTGCTGCACTTGGTGCAACACAATTGGAAGCATTCAATGCGGCCTTGGCCAGCGACCCAGAGTCTGCATTTGGTTCCATCATCTGCTTCAACGAAACTCTTCAGAAGGAAACCGCTGAAGCCATGCGGTCCCTATTCATCGAAGTTCTGATGGCTCCCGCTTACGACACAGAAGCCAAGACCATCGTGATGGAGAAAAAGAATCGAAGGTTGTTGACCATCAATTCTGTTGATGCTAGATTAGCAGCCTTGGATCGTAGATTGGTCAGAAAACCGATTGAAGGGGGATGGTTGGTGCAGACAGAAGAACCACCGATCATTGATTGGAACAAGGCGGAAGTTGCAACCAAGATTCAGCCTACAGAAGAGCAATTGAATGCTATGCGATTTGCAGTCAGAGTTTGTGAGCAGGTCAAATCCAATGCCATCGTCATCGTTGATGGAACCGCTACCATCGGCATTGGCCCCGGTCAGACCAGCAGGGTGGAGGCAGTCAGAATCGCTTCCAGAAGGGCTGGTGAAAGAGCAATCGGTGCAGTATTGGCGAGTGATGCCTTCTTCCCTTTCAAGGATGGGATAGAACAAGCTGCAGAAGCTGGAGTATCGGCAATAGTACAACCCGGTGGAAGCATACGCGATGGGGAAGTCATCGATGAAGCCGATGCCAGAGGTATGACCATGTTATTCACTGGCCAGAGATTGTTCAGACACTGATCTATACGGCGGTGGGGATTTTCCACCCTACATACCATGTTCCAGCAATTCCTACAATTCCTACTATTGTTTGTCCGAATCCTGGGTCACCAGCCAGTGTTATAGTCCATATCGAGAGAGATATTGCGGTCCACATCAATCCGATGATGAAGACTTTCGAGACAAATGGAATTCCTTTACCTTCGATGAAATCGCGAATATAATGCCCGAACAATGGGTTGCGGAGTAACCATGCATACATCTTTGGATCGGATTTTGCAAAGCAAACTGCTGCTAGAACCATGAATGAAGTTGTTGGGATGCCAGGGATGTAGATACCAATCGTTCCAAGGCCAACGAACAGGAACCCCAATCCTTTCCACATCCAACGAATCAATGGGTTGGTTGCAACCTTCACCATTTCTTCTGCGGTGACTTTCGCACCATCACCTTCAGCAACTTCAGCCATGTGGTCTCATTCATTCCGCCATGCATTCTGCACAAGAGGGTTCGGGTCCACCATACTCAGACTTCTGCGAAGGCCTCATCAGTATCCTCCACGCCAGCAATCAATACAGGGATGGGCATGACCTTTCAACTTCCGCGCAGAGCAAGTTCGGAAGACCCCCTTAGATTGGCAGTATTGATTTCAGGTTCAGGTTCTGGAATGGCAGCATTACTCAAACATCAGCACTCCTCTTCCAATTCCAGCCATATCACCACCGTGGTCATTTCCAACAAAGAAGGGGTTGCAGGTTTACAGAAAGCAATTGATGGAGGGGTAGAAGCAATGGCCATCAGTTCAAACTCAACACCCGAAAGGGAGGCGCATGAGAGATTGATTCACGCGATCCTTGAGGAACGAGATGTCGAGGCGGTCATTCTCTCTGGTTATATGCGTCTGTTCACGCCGTGGTTTGTTGAGCAATGGGAGGGTCGCATGTTGAATATCCACCCCAGTCTATTACCAGAATTTCCCGGCGCCCATTCTCATCGTGATGTGATTGCAGCAGGCGCTGAAGTCACTGGATGCACAATCCATTTCGTGGATTCTGGAATGGATAGTGGGGTGATAATCTCACAACGAGAAGTACCCGTATCCGAGGATGATGATGAAGAGAGTCTGCAGAAGAAGGTGAAGGAAATAGAGCATCAACTCTATCCAGTGGTCATTGATGCCTTTGCTGAAGGTCGATTAGATCTTGATATCTGAGCATTTTCAGATCTTCTGGAGAATTGATATTGAGCATTATATCGCTATCAATCAATATCTCATTATGAGCAAGAGAGGTCACCAGTGAATGAACATTGGATGTTTCACCATCTTCCATCAATAACTCAAGAAAAACTTCTGTTCTTACCAGTGCATGTAATGGATGGATTCCATTCTCAGTCCTTGGCACACAACAATCAGCATCCTTCAATCCATCTTTCAATCTTCGAAACACGTCAGAGTTGACAAGTGGCGTATCACACGGACTCAATTGAACAAATTCAAAATTATTTTCTGCAGCGAACGTCAATCCTGGAAACAGACCAGCTCGCGGTCCAACGTGAGTCTTGGAATCCATGATGTGATGATACATGGCAGCGTCTTCTGGCAGATTATTCTCTCCTGCCGCTATGGCGATCAGTGTACAATCTCGCAATGAATGTGTAGTGAGTGCGAGCATGGAGAAACCTGCAATCTCCAATGCTAATTTATCTTGGCCCATTCTACTTGAACCCCCTCCAGCAAGAATCAACCCCAAGACTCTCATCCAATCACCTTGATTGTAATTCAGATAGTCTATTCATCGCTGAATCGAGCTCTTCACTCAACAATCGGACTCTTTCCAACAGCACCATTCTTTCGCGAATTGAATTAACAGAAGGTATCCACTCAAGCAATCTTCTCATATCCAGAGAATCCCTTTCAATCGTCCAAATCAGAACTTCTTCCAATACTGGGTCATCAGAGGGAAGGAATCTCTCAACCATTATTCCGCGGTAGAACATTCAGGACTTCATCATGACGCTTCATCGAGCATCCTTTCAACGATTCGTGAGACTAGTTCAGGCCCTGGAGGGCGATTTGAAATCAAGTCTTGTTGCACTGAGGAGAGATCAGTATGCCCCCCCCTCCTGTTGCAAACGTGGAGTACCAATATAGCAAGATAATGATGAATGATAGAAGTTTTTCTCCATCTCACCAATGTTTCATCATCCGGGCAACTCGCTCCCGATCTTGCAATCTCTTCAATCACCTCTAACAATGCCTCCAATGGTTCTACAGCACCTATGATGAGGGATAATTCATTCCATGGTCCTTCATCCATGACAGCCAAATTCAAATTCGCCAATATCAATCCTGCAATTCGCAGGTCTTCTCTCCCATGTCTGTTCCAGGCTGCGCGTGCAAGATTGAGCAAGATGCCATGTTTCATCCCGGCCATGGTGAATAACCATGAAGCCAAACGTCGCAATTCTGGTTCTGGTGTTCCATAGTGGAATTCAACAGCGGATGCTTGTTCCAATCTATCTGTCATCGATTTGGCGATCAAACCTGGAACAGAGATTGAATATGCCTCTTCCAGTACTGACAAAGTCTTCTTCTTGCTCTTCAATAGTGAGATATCATATTTAGATAATAAATCGTCCAAGGGATCGTTGGAGGCCATCCTCCTCCCCTCAGTCATTGACTTTCTTGGTTCGAACCGAATCGAACAGCCCACCCACAATGGTCACAGAATCCTTCAGGGCATGCAACACCTTATCCACAACCCCCTCCTCAAATTTTTCTTCCACAGAACGCTTGATGTTGGCTAATACAATTTCATCTTCTTTATCTGAGATATCAAAGAGATTCTTAACGAAACGAATGACTCGCCATTCGTCTTGTGATAGAGATTCATTCAACAAGGCAACTTCGTAGAGGCTTTCGTACACCACCAATTGTTCCCGCCGAGTGATATTTTTTCCACCTTTCATCGATGTATTTTCAATTATTGCCCGGTATGCAATTGTTGGTTCATCAGCATCTAATTCCAGTAGACTGGCAAGTTTAATCACTAATCTCTTTTCTTCTCGAGTCAATATCCCATCGACCAGCATCACCTCAACGGTGCCTTTGAACACCTCTAGAGTATTGACTTCAGACTCAGCCACAGAATGCGCAGTGAGTTACACCTCTTCAGACCTTTGACGGTGAATAGGGGAATTTCAAACCAGTTTCTATGGGGAAAAGCATTGGAAGACTTCAAGAACACCTCCAAAGTGGACGGTATGAACCGAAGGGTTCACTTCCCACTCACTCCGCCCTTTTTGGGCCTGCTTCAGAGCGGCTTCCCTTGATTGGGAAAGGGTCGGTTGGAAAGTGTCCAAAAGTTCAGAAGGAGGAAGATTAATGTCAAAAGGACAACACAATAAATCAGGGAAAGCAATGAAATATCTTATCATTGCTTCATTGAAGATAGACGGAACCGTTCAACGTAAGGACGTGATTGGTGCGATCATGGGGCAGACCGAGGGCCTGCTTGGAGATGAATTGGAATTGAGAAAATTACAACGCACCGCGAGAGTAGGACACGTTGACGTTGAAATGGAATCACACAAAGGAAAGATGTCAGGAAGCATAACAATTCCAAGCAGTATGGATAATGTTGAAACAGCAATCATTGGTTCTGCATTGGAAACAATAGATAGAATAGGCCCATGCAAAGCGATCATCAAGGTTTCAGAGATTCAGGATGTTCGAAAGACCAAGCGTAACAGTGTGGTAGACAGGGCCAAGGAACTTCTCCTTGATCTGGTTGCCAGTGGAGAAGCAGCAAGCAAGACCGTCATTGAAGAGGTACGTAGTGTATTGACCACTCAGAAATTGACAGTATTCCATGGATTGACCTGCGGACCGAACATCGAATCCTCAGATTCATTGATCATCATGGAAGGGCGAAATGATGTTGCGAATGTCATCAATTTCGGCATCAAGAACGCAATCGCTTGTGATGGTGCTGGAAACATGAAACAAGAACTCATCGACCTTGCAAACAGCAAAAGTACTGTGATTGCAGCCATAGATGGAGACAGAGGCGGAGAGATGTTGCTCAGAGAGCTACATGGACAGATGAAGATAGACTTTGTTGCACAGGCTCCAGTTGGACAGGAATGGGAATTATTGCCACAGAAAACTGTCACCAAGTGCCTATCGATGAAGGAACCTTCCGCGAAAGTGGTTGCACGTTTGGCCAAGACTGACAATGATGGTGCCCCCGAAGCATCTTCTTCAGATACGGATGCAGAAGTTGCAGAAGTTCCTGATTCCGTCATAGAATTAGTAGATCATCTTGAAGGTCTGGATAGTAATCAGGCAGTATTGGTATTTGTTGACGGTACGAAATCAGACCCCATCGGTCCTCGCAAACTCGAGTCAGAAGCCAATGATGCAGATGGAGCGGTTGCTATCGTATTGAATGGGCCGCTCAACAAGCGAACCCTTGAGATTGCCAGTGAAGCAGCCATTCAAACAGTTCTTGGCACCGGTGAAGGCAAGGGTTACAAGAAGATTGACGATGTTGAATCGTGGGTGACAGCAGATTTCCAATGAGCCAGGAGGTTCGAAATGCTGACTCAGGCAGCGGTTCTGTTCATCTTCATCCTCGGGGTGGGGATCTGGTTGTCAGCGATAATTGGATTCGGTATTATCACTGCGCCGCTTCTACACAGGAATCTTGAATCAAATGAAGCAGGAAGATTGGCAAGCAGGATGGTAGAACGAGCCCATCTTGTTGGTTGGTATGGAGGCATACTCTGTCTTGTAGCAATAATCATTCATTCATTATATGTCTCAGATGGTCCTGCAGGTTCAGAATTCTTGATTTGGAGTATTCCATCAATACTTGCCACCAGTATCTGGTGGGTATCATGGAAGAAGGTGCTTCCCGAAGCGGAATCTTTGAGGGTTGCAGTCTCAATCGCCATCTCATCTGAAGTAGAGGATGAGGATATGATTGAAGCGCAGCAATTATTCACGAAGATTCACCAGTTGAGCGCAAATATGTGGAAAGCCTGTTCAATATTGATATTGGTCAGTTTGATTGGATTTTCATTGTTAGTAACGTGAATATCATAGGTATCGGCCTTCACGGGGGCGTGTGCAACCGGTGCCACAAGAACCAACCGCGCCTCAAGATGAGGCAACGATTCAAATCCATTCAACAATAGAGTCATCTCCACCAATCAAGGTTTCAGATCATATTGAAGGGGATTTCAAAGAATACCTATTACGTAGAACCAAGAGAGGAAACAAGGCCCTTTCTTTATTGGCGGATGAAGAATTGATACATGTGACAGAAGTGAATCGAAGCAAGGACGGGACTGTTGCCACACAACAAAGATTCATGGTCAAGAAGGAAGCGCTTCTTGGGATTTCTCATAACAAATTTGATTGGCTTGATCGTTTCAAACTAGGTTGGTGGTCAATGTTCGGTGGTGGACTGGCCCTCAGTATACTTGGCATTCCAATAGGTTCGACTTTGTTGATGGCCGGCCTTTTCCTTTCTTGTTGGCAATTTGCAGATCCTGAGATGATCACACTGGAAACCACCACTGGCCGCCGCCGACTGATGTTGAATCGTATGGGCTCAGATAGAGAATTGATGCGATGTAGCATGGACCATTTCTCAGCAACCATTCAGAATCTTCTTGTTTCAGGTGAATTGGATACTACAGATTACGAGAATTCGATTGAGGCATTGATGTTGGATCGAGCAGCCCAATTACAGGCTGCAGCTCAGCAAGCAGCGTCACAGGTCGCAGAACCGCTTATCCCAGACTCCACATCTTCAGCTCAACCCACGGCGCAATCAGAAGATTTGGTAACTCCAGCGGCCCCGATAGCAGTATCACCTATTGAACCAGCCTCTGTCCAGCCCACTTCTTCAACTTCAGCCACAGCCTCTCCACTTCCTGAAACAGAAGGTGTAGAAACAGAATCCAATGAGTCAACTCAGGACCATTCCCAAGAGCCGGAATCAAGCGATTGGGGAGCCGTGTCTGAGTGGCCAGAGCCGGCCTCGCCGGAAGCGTTGCCAGAATCAGATCCGCCTGCGGAATTACCAGAGCCGGCCCCGCCGGAAGCGTTGCCAGAACCAGCCCCACCTGCGGAATTA
>CALCOQ010000033.1 GCA_937897005.1 uncultured euryarchaeote | reverse complement strand
TGAAACAGTGGTTTCTTGCGGTCGTATTGATATCCTCATCCGTCCTGCCATAGGTCATGCGTGGCTACGCCGACAGAGTATTGGGCATACAGCCAACCGGTGTGCGTAAGATGTTCGACATGGCTGGAGGGGATGTCATTTCCTTTGGCCTTGGTGAGCCTGACTTCCAACCACCAGAGGTTGCCATCGAAGCGATGACCAGAGCAATGAAGGCAGGCCACAACAAGTACACCACTACTGCAGGCTTGCCAACACTCCGTAAGAGGATTGCAGAATCATGGGCTCCATATCAGTCTGGAATGGATGAAAACAATGTCTGTATGACGATGAGTGGAACCAATGCTCTACTCAATTGTTTCATGGCCCTTGTCAACCCTGGAGATAATGTTCTTCTACCTGAGCCATATTTTCCACTCTACGGTCCTGATGTCACTATTTGTGGAGGAGAATCGCGCTTTTACCCCTGTTTGTTCGAACATGAGTTCATTCCGCAGATATCAGACCTTGAAGCACTGGTTGATGAGAACACCAAGGCCATTCTGTACAATTTTCCGAGCAATCCCACAGGTGCTACATTGAGTGCTGAACAGCGAGATGAACTTCTCGATTTCGCAGCGCGCCATGACCTGTGGATCATCAGCGATGAAGTCTACGACCGCATCGTGTATTCGGGTGACCATGTTTCATTCATGGGAACTGGATATGAACAGATATTACTCATCAATTCATTTTCCAAGACCTTCGCCATGACCGGTTGGAGAATCGGCTACATCATGTCGACCAATCTTGAGGCGATGACACAGATAGTCAAGTTGCAGTATTATGTCACTGCATGTTCGAATGATGCCATGCAGTATGCAGTCCTCGAGGCCTTTGAAGCGGCTTCTGATTATCCCTCGAAGATGGCTGCTGAATTCAAGACTCGTCGCGACTTGATATGCAGGCGGCTGAACGCGATGCCCTTCGTCTCCTGCCACGTTCCAGAGGGTGCGTTCTATGTCTTCCCCAAGGTTGTTGTTCCGGGAATGAATTCTGAGGATTTGGCCATCGAGTTGCTGAAAGGAGGAGTTCTTTGTTCCCCAGGTTCTGCATTCGGTAGTTCTGGAGAAGGGCATTTGAGATTCGCTTACACCATCGGCAGGGATGATATCTCGCGAGGGATGGACAAAGTCGAAGCGGTTCTTGAAGGGCTTCGTTCTCAAGCCTTGGAAAGTGAGGCATAGAGGGATGAAGCATGAGTGGCAGCGCCCTCATTCTACCCGTTCTCGCCCTTGTTACCGGTATTCTCATCGCTCATCTGATTCCACGGTTACCGGCCATCTTCATGTCGAGATTCTCTTTCTTCAATGCACAGTTACCTCCACACCCAGCACCTGTGTCGGTGGATGGAGATTTATTGGCCAGAGTTCTGCTGATGAGGAATCTCAGAGTTTTGGGATTGATGCTGGCACTGATGCCGATGGCGTTGGGATTGATGGCGGTGATAGGTGCTCATTCTCCATTTGGAGTAGGATTGATCCTTGGTTCTGCATGGACGATTCTGTCATGGCTGTTGCCTGAAGACTGGACCTCTCACAAACGTTGGCCCTGCAATCTATCGATTGCAGAACGTTTGCAG
This sequence comes from uncultured euryarchaeote, assembly GCA_937897005.1. Lineage (GTDB taxonomy): Archaea > Thermoplasmatota > Poseidoniia > Poseidoniales > Poseidoniaceae > UBA226. The sequence goes on along the minus strand of CALCOQ010000033.1, from coordinate 5,492 downwards.
ATGCTCAGGAATGAGAGTGCAGATGAGGAGAAGCGATGTTGCAATGCTCCTGAGATACATTGGGAAGTAGCCAATGTCAGATGTGCTGCCTGCCTCAGTGTGTTACTCGAGATTCCTCGTCCAGACCTTGGTCGAAAACGTAGTGATGGCTGGTTGCTTGGCTCATTCAGAGTCTGGTTGCTCGATGGGCGCTCACCATTGTATTTTCATCCAGTGGCGCTTGATTCCGGGGAAGAGGAATAGTCAGATTGAATCGAATATTCGTGCCGGGCCTTCATCTTCCAGATCATCTGAATGGTCCTTGTTGCTGATGCCGTCAAGGCGGTCGGTCAGAGTTATACCCATCGAGGCGGGAAGAATCGCTGCAGCACCAAGTGGAATCACATCCTCTAGCAAACTGCCACCAGATTCGGTGTCAGTTTCAACTTTCGTTTTCTCATCATCATCCAAATCGTCTTCCTCATCCATTCCAGGTGGTGCCTCCCAATCCTCGTGCTTGTCCATCTTCATCCATTGGGGAAGGTCTCCAGAACCTCCGCCCAGTACCCCAAGTGTGGTGAATGCTGCCAGTGGCATGACCGAAAGAGCGGTGAGCAGGTCGAGGAAGGAATTCTCAGGAACCGAACCGATGCCTAACCAGTCTTCGAAAATCGCTTTTTCAGCAGCGATGCTGACTGCTAGATCCGGTCCCATCCAAGTGATAACGAGCAGGCTGGCAAGTCTGCCCAATAACCACAACACCAGAATTGGGGCCATCCATGATAGTCTGGTTATCGAAATCAACCAGCGGCGGGTGAAAGCCGCTACTGCGACATATTTCTGGGTGTATTTGGGAAAGATGCGCATGGCCATTGTCAGGATGACCAGATAAACCACCAGTGCCCATTCCAGTAGGCGATTGTCATGGATCCAACTCTCGGGCAACAGTAACATCATCATCAGCGGGACGATTACCAGCATCAATTGGAAAGGTATGGCCAGTAGCACCAATCCTCCATGGATGGCGAGTAGACCATGGCCTTGTTCGAGGCGATCATTGACCATTCTCATCATCTTTCCATGGGGGGATTTCCGGTGCCTGATTCTAGCCAGTTCGATCTTGTCTGCTGACCGTCCACCTCTACTCAGGCCACTGGCCTTGAGCCAACCACCATTTTCGGTGACCCAGATTGGACTGAACCCACCGAAGATCAAGGCCAGAGCCAGAGCCAACATCCCATAGGCTATCGAAGCTGAGAGGATCCATGGTATCATATGACTCTCGAAATTGAGTGAGAAACCCTCGTTGGTTGATTGAAATGTGAACAAGTAAGTTATCGAGAAAGCCGCAATCGGTGTCAACAGAACCTGCCCAACGGCAACACCAGTCAGCCATAAACGGGCTATCAAGGGGCTACGAACCTGACTCACGTTTACCTCTGGTGAACATAATGGGGAAAGGGATTGCCCTTGTCAGCATTCGAGGAAGCGGATTTCTCATTCATCCTCCTCCAGCGGATAACGGCCCCCTAGGGGCCGGACATCGACAGCGCATCCTTAAGACAGATTGTTCAGTCGAAGGGTCGGTTCTCGTGCGTAGCATTCGTTCGTCTACAGTATTGATACTTGTTCTATTGCTTGTGCAAGGTGTATTGCCTGCGTTCTCCAATGACGTTGAAGCAAGCGCTTCTGCGCGAGGTGGAACCAATGATGATTTCATGGTCACTGATATTCAAATCAGTAATAATTCCTTCACTCCATCGATGTGGTTTCAAGGAGATGGTACTGCGGTCGAGTATGTCTTCAAGGGTGAATCCGTTCCTATCACGATGACCGTCAAGCGTAGTGGTTCAAGTTTCAATCCTGCCAAGGCAGAGGTCTTGGTGGAGGTTGTCCATCCTATCGGCTTCGTTTCATGGTCAGCCAATTGGACAACTCCAGATATGTATGGAGGTCAGACAGAATCTGATGAGTTCGTTTGGATCGCTGATACTGCACACAGTATTCTCAATGGTTCAGAACTGGAGGGTGGAATGATCATCAGGACCACGGTTTCCTACTTCGCTGATACCAAGAACGAGAACGATGTTCTCAACATGACGGTGCCAGTGGCTTATACCAATGATATCATGGATGGAACCCTCATTGGAGGAGCCAGAGTCACGATGGCGCCGTTCAGGTATTCTCCAGATGGTGGAGATGCTACCGCTGCAGGTTCATGGGAGAATGATAACTCAAGTGCAAATGTGGGAACAGGGCATTGGAGGCATTCAACCCCTGGCAGCAACTATCCTTCCAATGCTTTCGACCGAATCGTATGGGGTTACTTCCCTTCTGATGGAAATTGTGAGAATGCCCACCATGAAGGAGGAGCAGGAGCCGTTTACGGTTGGTATTATTGCAAGATGGTCATTCCTTCACTCGACCTTCTTTCGGTGCAGTTCCACGCTACAGCATGGGGCGTGATCAGCAGTGGTGACGATGTTGCACTCGAGTTGTGGCGGAGTGGGGGAGTGAGTGTTCGCCATAACTTCACCACCACCAGCCCAGCGCTTGCCACGGGACAGAATCAGTGGACCAATATGTCTTGGGACCCGACCGCTCAATTGGGGGGCCATTCCTGGTACGCAGGAGTCTTGTTCCACAGTGACAACAGCATGGCTGCTGAAGGTTATCACGTCGACGATTGGGTGGTCTTTGCGGTGGACAAGGTCAGTGAGTACACCCTCGATGTTGATTGTGACAATCCCGAGGCGGGATATACTGCGGTCCCAAATGAGGTGATCACTCTGCATTGTATGGTCACGAATAATGGATACAAGCCGGCGATCATCCGAGTGAAGACCAATGTCTCCAACGAGACATGGATGGATTTTGCCAACCCGATGTTGAGAATTGATTCGTCCCATCCTTCCAATCATGGAATGGAAGTTCAACTACCGGCAACACCTTCGGGAAATACTACTGAGATGTGGATCAATCTATCGATACCGGCAGGTTCCGATGTTCAACAGCAGACTTGGAATGTGACTTGGTCAGATGGTAGTTCGCAGAATCTTGGTGTTCTTGCCAGCCGTTCAATGCCTGTTGCTGTCTCTGAGCAATACGGGGTTTCTCTGTATTCGTCAACCTCATTGATCGCTGACACCCTCATGCCCGGAGAGACAGGTGTCGTTCCGATGCGTTTGCAGAACGCTGGAAACAAGATAGCCACCTACAATCTAGCAGCATCGTTCTCAGATACATCTTGGACCGCTAGTTTCACCAACGATACTGGTACATCCTTCCTGCCAATAGCAATGGGCAGGGGAGAGAGTGTCAATTTCTTTGTACATATCACGGTATCCAGTCTTGCTTCACCAGAGAATTATTCATTCTCAGTCAGAGCGATTTGTATCACCTGCGGCACCACGCCGGTATCTGGAAATGATGTCTTGATTCGTCATATTCACGTTCCTGCCATGCGGAATGTTGAGATAAACGCTGAATTCATTGAGATTTCCGCTCCTGCTGATGGTATCTTACGTAACGTGCCATTGGAGATTACCAACCTTGGGAATGATGACGAGGTCTTTGACATGGTTTTGACTCAGTCAAACAATCTGTTGATGGCTGGATTGACCACTGAGGTGACCGGCACCATAGGGGCTTGGGATGATGTCTTTGAGATGTTCCTCAATCTACCGATGCCGTTGTATCTACCACCTGGTCTTTACAGCGCCACAATAAGGGTGGTTTCCCAGAATGATGCTTCAGTTTGGGATAGTGTGACGATCTCGGTGACTGTAGAGGAGACTGCAGGAGCAACGGTCTATTCCGATAACCCCGAACAATCCTACATCCCAGGGGATGATGCGGATTCCGTTCGTTTCGAGATTCGTAATGAAGGAAATTCTGTGGATCGTTTCAATCTGGCAATAGAAGCAGGAGTCGGAATGAATGCTGAACTTCAGGGACTTGGAGAGGGATTGACACCTCTCATCGCTCCGGGGGCATCATACAATATCACAGTCAGTTTCACTTTCGCTGGAGATGCAATGGGGCAGATTCCACTCACGGTGATCGCCACCAGCCAGAACGATCCTTCGGTTTCTAGCAATGGAGAAATCACCTTCCCAGTCGGTTCACAGGGCTGGTTGCGTTTGACCGTCTCCTCTGACGACCTCGTGATAAATGAGGCTGGGACCTATCCCGTCCTGCTCACTCTTCGAAACCAGTACACTGCGGAACAAACTGTCACCATCGATATCGATCAGGGTTCATCCTCAACCTGGTTCAGAGCCAGCTCGGATTCAACTTCAGGAACCTTCACGATACAGGAAGGAAGAGAGAGGATGATCACCGTTGATGTTGTGATAACCGACACCACTCTTCTGAACCTGTATCAGGCAGAATTAGTGACTAATTTTGAAGTGTGGGCACGTTCAGATACGCTTGCGGATGCAACAAATGCCACAGTCAAGGTCACTCTCACCAAATCTGCGGGTACTGATGATGATGGACTGGATTCGACGCAGAGCAGTGGAGGGAATATTGTTCTCGATATCGGCATCTGGGCCATCGGAATAGGTGCCATTCTGTTCCTCTTGGTATTCCTCGTCAGAGTGGTCATGGAGAGGGATGAAGATGAATCATCTCCTTGGGACAATGAAGAGTACGAAAGTAGTCTAGAAGCACAATATGGAGCAGTTCCTGCAGCTCCTGATGTGCCTTCGGCTCCTGATATGTCCTCTTTCGCCAGACCTTCTACTCCAGTTCCGGAGGCTCTTCCGCCTGCTCAGCAGCCTGTTGCTGCCGCCACCGCAACACCTTCTCCTACTGCCCCTGGTGTGCCTCCGGTACCGTCAGCTGGACTACCTGAAGGGTGGACCATGGAGCAATGGACCCACTATGGCGCCCAGTGGTTGGAGAAGAATTCGTAAACGATGGATTGAAACATGGTGCCTATACCGAAGCCCCGCAGGTGATGTAGATGTATGGTGGAGGACAACAACCGATATTCATTCTGAAGGAAGGTACCACGCGCAGTCGCGGCAGAGGTGCCCAGAGTAACAACATCGCCGCTGCGAAGGCGGTTTCGGATGCAGTTCGTAGCACACTTGGTCCAAAAGGAATGGACAAGATGATGGTTGATAGCATGGGTGATGTGGTCATCACCAACGATGGTGCAACCATTCTCAAGGAGATGGATATCGAACACCCAGCAGCCAAGATGATCATCGAGGTTGCAAAGACTCAGGAACAGCATTGCTATGATGGAACAACCACTGCTGTGGTCATCGCTGGAGAGCTGTTGAAGCGCAGTGAGGACTTGATTGAACAGAATGTTCACCCTACGGTCATCTGTGAGGGTTTCCGTCTTGCCGCGGAGCGTGCCATCTCTATATTGGAGTCGCACGGCATTTCCACAGGGGATGATGTGCAGATGCTCCATGAGGTCGCCAAGACCGCATTGACTGGTAAGAGTGCCAGTGCTGTGAAGACATTTCTCGCAGACATATGTGTCAATGCGG
>CALCOQ010000032.1 GCA_937897005.1 uncultured euryarchaeote | reverse complement strand
GATTCCGCCAGTGGCGATAGCGGTCTGCGAGGCAAAAAGACCTCCTTCACTTGGTATCGGTTTCACAGTCAGAGTGAGCGATAGCGTGTTATTCTCATCCTGCTCTGCAATCTGTTCATCAGAATCGATATGGATGAGCAACTCAACCTCTCCTTTCCAGTCTGGCGTCCAAGTGAATGATACAGTAGTGGAATCACCTTCCAACAGCACCACCGTTTCGCTGGCGATTCCAACATCATGCCATTGCTCATCATGAAAGAAACGTGTTGCTAATGACACCACGAAAGGTTGCTCACTGTGATTACCAAGATTGATGACATCGATACTCACTGAGACGGCTGTTCCCAGAACTACAGACTGCGAAGATAATGTGATCTCGGTTGCAGTCATATCCGGACGGACCTCGACCACAGGTAGGCGCAGAGGCCATGCTTCTGTAGAACCGATTCCTCCAATCGGGTTACCGGCAATATCACTGACCTCGAACCAACAGTCAAGAGAGTCTGCGTGGATTGGTGGGAAGGTCAGATTAACCAGATATCTAGACACCTGACCGGGAATTGACAACGTAGCCTGTCCATGAACTTCCTCTCCCACAGTTTCAAGTCCTTGTCGCAATATACAAGTGACTGGGATTTCATCAGTAGATAGTCCAGCATCCAACTCCTGTAAGTCGAACTGAAGAATCACATCAGTCGAATTGGCCTCGATGAATGATGGTTCAGAACCTATCAGAGACGGGGCTTCATCATCGACCTGTAGGCGGAGAGGAGGAGGGACTGGATTCACTTCTCCTGGACCTCCATCAACCTGTAGAGTCACCCTGTACAAGCCGCTTCCAAGGACATCCATCATCCCATTGAACCGACCATCCTCGTCAGCCTGCACCCCTAGTGGCAGATCGAGAGGTACCTCCAATGAAATCCGATAAGAATCAGCGGCTGGTGCAAGGTCAGCAGCAACATAACGTACTCGTCCAGTAATCAATAATCTAGAGCCGAGAGCCACAAAACTATCATCCTCAAGAGTTCTGTTCACCATCTCATCTGCCAATGAAATGGAAAAGTCTGCAAGCCGAATATCAGCATCAAAACTCCATTCTAATCCGGTTGACAGGGTTTGCTCACCTGATGAATCCACCACCTGAAGGTTGATTGATTGACTGAACGAGACAATTGGTTCGAAATATGGAGTGGTACTGAATGAGATATTCAAGTAGATAAGGGCACCCTCACCGAACAAGGTGAAGCCATCCGCCAGCAACTCGGGATAATTGGAATAGAGATCTCCGTCTTGATTCCATGTCAACCTCCTTTCTTGTCCAATATCGATTGTGACTCTCTCAAGGTCTTCAAGTCCATTGATATCGTACAACGTCAGATTCAACCAAGCGGAATAGGCAGGCACGAGTGCCTCACCCCCTCCGGGCAGGTCAAGTGTCGCATTCTGCAGAATGCTGGGCGAGGGTACCAAAGAGATGTAGTGATGGATATCTGAATCCAGTCCGGGACCACTAGCCAAAGAATTGCCAGCCCTGTCCTCGCCCTCAACGAACAATGAGACCAGTTGCCCATGTGAATTGTCTGAATCATCGTAGGTAGCATGGAAGAAATCCGTGTCTTGAAAACGAATCAGAGGACGTGAACCATATTCTTCAATCTCAGGGATTCCGTCTCCATCATCATGTCTTGCCTCCACCCACCAACGTAACATCAATGTCTCCTCAGCCAACCCCTTGCTTTCGGAACCATCGGTTATCGAGACATTGAACAACTGCTGGACCTCTGGGAGTATCCGCTCTCCGAGGGGAGTATGCAACAACATTCCCGGAGTGGTGGCGTCAACATTGAAAGTGAGTGTTGCAAAATCCTCTGCTGTTGCATCGAATGGCCCGATGATTGCAGCACTGATGGTGAATCCACCATATTGATTCACCGCGGGTGCATGAGTTTCTATCGAGAAGTCGCCACTCTGATCCACAGTACCATTACCACTCACGTTCTCCAATTCTATCAACAGGGCTCCGGGCGGTGGGTGACTGGATTCATTGAGGAAACGCACCGCACCGCTGACACGCAACAGATCGCCACCGGCCACCCATTCATCAGTCAATATCTCAGGCCCTCCTTCACTCGGCGAAGTCTCGTCCCATATCAGGTAGGAAACAATCTCCATCCTTCTTTCATGGTCTGTTGTCTGGCTGGAAAGACGTTCAGAATGAAGACCGTCTACCGTCATGACCTGTGCTTGCCAGACCACACCCTGTTCAGGCAACCAGTCCCAATCAACACTTACGTTCCATTCCATCTGTCCAGTATCAGCATTCAACGGCTGCCATTGCCCGCTGAGATTTGCCACCATGCCACCTGGGTCGTTCACCCAACTGCTCCCGTTGATCAGCGAATGAAGCAACACCGGCCGATTAGCCACATCCTGTAACTGTGGAGTCAAAGCCACCCAGGACAAGTTTGCCAGACCCTGATAACTGGTGGTCTGCAATCCTACAATGAACGATTCACCATCTGGTACCATGGTCACGGAAGGTAGGGTGATGATACCGATCGAAGGTGAACGGTCGCCAAGTTGAACATGTAATCCAGAGAGTTCCACCACACCGGCACTTCCACTGCTGACATTGATGTTGATACTGACATTACCGGTAGCATCAGCAGTCAGATTGGATAGATGCTGATTCAGTTCACTGACAAGATCTCCATGCGGAGAAATTCCCACGCTTGGAGTCCAATCATATTGGATTGCGATGTCATTGAGGACCAGAGTGGCATTACCACTCACATTCAATGGGATATCGACGAACTCATTGCCCCATGAATCAATGAATGATGGGGTGGCATTGGCCAACAAGGAATTGAGAGAAGCAGAGAAATCAGGAGTGGTCGAGCCATTGCTGAGGTTTCCAGAGTGATTCCATTCCCATACTCCATCATCACCGATGTCAAAACCAGCTGTCACATCATCTGTTCCTTCGAAAGTTATCACCAGACGTGGCCCATGCGTCGAATTTTCACGCGACATGATCTTGAGATACGAACCGTCTGGCTTGCTCGTGCTCTCATCTCCAATCAACAGAAAACCCTGATTGGTCACACTTCCATTGGCCCAACTCTGAACCAGATCGGTCAAGGCCTGTGAATTGAAATCAAGCCAGGTCTGCTCAAGATTGGCTGGACTGTCAGTGACACTGTCCACTGCAGCACCTTTGTCACTGCTGGAGGAAGCTCCTGCACTGGTCCACGCATAGTCGCTACCTGTGGTGTTATCGATGGCATTGTTCCAAGTGACACCTGCTACCTGTTGCGGAGGCAGATTCACTTCCACCCCTTCTTCCCAGTCCTTGAGCAGGGGGTATATCGCGTAACTATGCTGAGCACTGACAGGCTGACCAGTGGATGCATGGTTGACTACATCATCAACCCAGAATGACAGGTTGGCATCCAGCACCGTCACCGCCGGAAGTTGAGTGAGATTGAACCAGTATACGCCACGATAAATATGCCAATTCGCCCATTCCGACTTTCCCGCAATGGTCACAGTGGAATTGCCATAGTTACTATCACCGTGGGTACTGTTTCCCCATGAGGGATTTGGCTTATGAAGATAGGAATCGCGAGCGTCAGCACCCGAAAGAACAAGTTCACTGAGAGTGGATAGATTGACTGTCGCCGAGGTCACGTTGGCATCGACTGGAAGGCGGATTGAGTAGGTCTTGTTGTATCCGCTTGAGAGATTCAGGCCAACTCTTTCCCAACCATTGGAAAGTTCGTTCACAAAACCGAAGGAACCGTTGCCTTCACCACCAAAAGCCCACTCAAGATCGCCGTCATCGCCTACATCGAGTCCTATGGTTCGAGGACTGATTCCCATCGTGTTCTGCCAACCGCGCACATCAAGTGTCGCTGAATTGACAACTCCATTGGCTGCGAGGGTGAAATTAGTACTGTTATCATATCCAGAACTGTTGAATGTGACGTTCATCGATTGAGGAAAGCCGCTATTACCGAAATTGGTGGTCGGCCCTGCTTCACCAGAATGCAACAAAGTTTCAGGAAACGCCGGAATACTGGCAAGCAGCAGCACCACCAGTAGGATAGCACGCCCCT
>CALCOQ010000031.1 GCA_937897005.1 uncultured euryarchaeote | reverse complement strand
TTCACCGGTGGTAACGTCATCTATTACGCCTTCATGCCACATCTTGCCGATAAACGCTGTATGGACCATGTCTCTTCCTGGGGTTATGCATACGGATTCATGGGTGGCTCACTATTGCTTCTGGTTCATCTTGGAATACTTCTGGCTAGCCCGTGGGATACCAATTTCAAACTTGCAGTCATCTTCGTGACTTCCTCATTATGGTGGTGGGGATTCGGTGTTTTGATGTTCAAATGGACGCCTGAGCCAGATATCTCTTCAGAGATGGAATGGCAGGGCTTCAGGAAGGCCACATTATTCGCCTATGCAGAAGTTGGACGAACCTTCAAGGAGATCAAGAAGTTCCGGGTCCTTGCTCTCTATCTGCTCGCTTACCTGCTATTCTACGATGGTGTCAATACGATTGCCAGCATGGCCAGCGTCTTCGGTGAAGTGGTTCTTAGAATCAATGAATCAATGAACATCGCATTGTTGCTCACAGTAAACATTGTAGCAATTCCAATGTCGATATTATTCGGAAAACTGGCCGACCGCAAGGGCACCAAGTTCGCTTTGATGCTGGCTCTGTTCATCTATTGCTTCGTGGCGGTTGCTGCTGCTGGTTTCGCGCCGCTTGAACTTGAGGGTGAAAGTGATGCTGAACGCTATGACTTCGCCTTTGAGTGGAATGATGAAACCCAGATGTATGAATTGACCACACTGTATGACCGTGGATATGAGGGATGGGTCTCTGAAAAGGGTGCAGGAGATACGGCTTTCCGTGACAATTTCCAATCCCACTTCCCTGCGACTGAATATTCTGCGGAATCCTCTTCCGCATCCTCGTTTGGTAATGGCTTGCTCGTCTGTGTCTTCATCATCGTTGTCACTGGATGTCTTGGAGCATCGATGATGTACATCCTCTCCCGTGAAATGGGGTGGCTGGGTCTGGCACTCTGCTTCATCTTGGTAGGAGGAGGTATCTTCGCTGCCTCATTGATGGCTGACAAGGCAGCTGCAGAGGAGACTGCTGAGGTCAAGCAGATAGACCTTGAGAACGCCACAGCAATGGTTGCCGCCTTTGCAGAAACAGATGACCACCGTTTCTCCATCATTTTCGTAGGAGGCGATGGAAACATCTCAGGGCAAGAAGAGATTGGCAAGAAACATCCCACTCAGGTAGACCAAGGTGGAATCGTCGATTGGTGGCCAGCCACGTTGCGAGAGAATGTCTGGAAACCTCTAGGTTTGAGTGTTAACCTACAATGGATAATCCTTGGACTGTTCGTCGGCTGCGCCATGGGTGCTGCTGGAGCGCAAGCACGTTCGATGTTCTCCAAGTTGATTCCGGAGACCCGGACAACAGAATTCTTCGGGTTCTTTGGATTCATTGGTAAGGCTGCGGCGATGATCGGACCATTCCTCTATGCCTTGGCAGTATCGCAATACGACAGCCGTGTGGCCATCTTGACGATAGTCATAGTCATCTTGATCGGGACCTATATGACCAGTCGTGTCGACCTTGAGGAAGGTATACGGGTGGCTGCAGAGGAAGATGCGCGTATTCGCGGTCAATCAACTGCTGAAGAGTGAAGCGGCTGCTGACATCCAATCCAGAAATACATCAAGCGGTAGAATGCCCATTTTTCCCATGCTGTTCGGTGATGTACTCAAAAGAGAGATGCTTAGCACCTATTGATGCGATGGCCCAAGGACCCAGCCAATCAGCAGCGGCCTGGTCTGACATATCGTAGCATGCGAGCACTTGCAAGAGAGATAGTCCAAGTATGGTTCAGGGAAGTGGATGTGGTTGATGATGAGAACATTCCCTCTGAGGGTGGA
>CALCOQ010000030.1 GCA_937897005.1 uncultured euryarchaeote | reverse complement strand
TCACACTCTGGCAGATATCTCTCATGCCAGTGGCATGGACATGTTATTGATTCCAGTTCTTCTGATAAGTTGGTTATTGGTACAGATATTCGCGCTTGTACTGGGGATGTTCAGTCCCAACGTACAGGCTGCTCGTCTTCACTTCGTGGAATGGATGGGCAAGTTCTACGAGACCGGAGGGGTGCCTTTCACTCCGTTCGGTAAGAAATTGGTCAACGTGGAGGGCGATTGATCACATCATGGTCCACAAGGACAAAAAGGAGGAAAAAAGAATGAAAATGAATATGGTAAGAGGAATGCGATTGTTGCTCATCTTGATGAGTGTCAGTTTGATTGTAGGTATTGCAAGTGCGCAAACCGAAGAAGCGGTCTACAATGATGAACTTGAAGTAGCACAATCTGATACAATGGCCAAGTTGGGAGCAGGTATCGCTCTGGCTGGTTGTGGAATCGGTACTGGATTGTCGCAAGGACCAGTGGGTGCCGCAGGTGTTGGAATGGTGGCAGAGGACGGAAGCAAGTTCGTGACTGCACTGATCTTCATGGCTATTCCAGAGACCATCGTATTGTTCGGTTTCGTTGCATTGTTCTTGCTCTGAGGCGCAAGTCTGAGCAGAGCAATAACGAAGCAGGGAGGTATATCGATGTCACTTGATAAATTGGCTGAGAAGATAGTAGCGGCAGCAGATTCCGAGGCTGATTCAATCATCAGCGCTGCCCAGGAAGAGGCGAAGAGCATCAAGGCAGTTGCCAAGAAAGAGGCCGCTGCCATCGTCGAACAACTGAAGCAGGAGGCTGAGAAGGAAGCAGCACAACTCGATACAGAGATGTCAGCGGCTGCTCGGCAGCACAATCAGAAGCATATTCTGATCGCCAAGCGTGAGGAACTCGATGCGACATGGCAAGCGATTCTCGACCTGGTCGGTTCGGCCAGTATGAAAGGTCGTGGAAAACTGTTGAAATCACTACTTGCCGAAGCCTCGATCCAAGGCGACAAGAGCATGGTCCTTAGACCAGTAACACTTGACCGCAAGGCGCTCAAGGACCTTGACAGCAAATTCAAGTTCGGCGACGAAATTGATGGCCTTGGCGGATTCCTTCTGGAGGCCGATGGTGGAGCAGTCAGTTTGGATTTCCGTTTCGAGAGTAGACTACAGGATGCATGGAATGATAATCTGGCATCCGTGACTGAGACTTTGTTCTCTTGATTATTGGAGGTGAAATGATGGCGGTTCTGGATTCAAGCGGCTCTAACCCCGCCACAGCGGCAGCACGCAGCAAGGCCCGAAGAGCCAAGCTGCTTGATGAGACCAGAATGCGACAATTGTTGCAGATGACTCCTGATCAACTGGTCACCGGAGTTGCAGATTGCGGATATCGCACTGAGATCGATACCTATTCGATGCGCCTTGAAGGGGCCGAACTGGTCGAGGTCGCATTGAAGCACAATCTCAGCAGAGAATTGTCCGAGGTCGTAAGATATTGTCAAGGCGTTCTCAAGAACCATGTCAAGGTGTACACCGATCGTTTCTCCTACCAGAATGCCAAGATAGTTCTCAGAGCCGTCGCCGCCAATGTGGATTCATTGGCACATAATGATGTCTCCACTGAAGAAGTCTCGAAGTCAATTCTCCCCGAAGAGAATGACTTCAACAGCGATTGGTTGGCTCTGGTCAATGAGTCATCGTCCTTGAAAGAAGCAGTGGATTCAATGTCTGGAACACCTTGGGGCAGAGCCCTGTCTGAGACTTCAGCAGAATCTACTCTTCAGGAGATGGAAGATGCTCTCGATCGACATTACTACTCTGAAGCGCTATCGGCGACAAGGATGCCCGACCCCTCCTCAAGCACTTTGCGTCGTTACATCCAGACCGAGGTCGACCATCTCAATATCACCAATATCCTCCGTGGATTGAGAGAAGGTCTACCGGTTGAAAGCAGAGCCAACATGTTGCTGTCCGGGGGGCGCATCTGGAATGCCACTCAATTGCGTAATGCTGCTGCAGTGGATGACCATGCAGGGCTTGTTGACCTGCTACGCAGGTCGTCGAATTTCGATGCTGTTGGTTTCGAGGAAGCATTGTCTGCCACCGAAGGTGCAGGAACCCTTGATTCGGCACTCAATTGGTTGTCACATCAGATAGACAGCCATCTCCGCAGGATGTCATACCTGCATCCATTGTCGGCATTGCCGGTGATAAATTACATCGCTTCGAAGGCCAAAGAGGTCTCGGAGTTGCTACTGATCGTACGCGGTTTGTCCGCTGGATTGGATAGAAAAGTGATAGAGGAGCATCTATCATTCTTGAAATGAGGTGAAGAAATGGAGATTGCAGTCGTGGGAACCCCCGAATTCACTCTCGGATTCCAGCTTGCTGGCATCAGCCATGTGCATAATTCAACATCCGATGATGATACATCTCGCATCTTGCGGGAGTTATTGGATGAAAAGGAGGTGGGAATCGTTGTGGTTGACTCCGCGATTCTTGCCCGGATGCCTGAGCGTCTGCGAAACAGACTCTCTGACAGCATCAGTCCCACTGTACTGGGTATCGGTACCGAAGAGGACACATCCTTGCGAGAGAATATCCGCAAGGCTATCGGAGTCGACCTATGGAAGTGAGAAAATGAGCGATGAAGGAAGAATATACAGAATTTCAGGACCTGTGGTGACCGCCACAGGAATTGACGCCAAGATGTACGATGTCGTCAGAGTTGGACATGAAGGTCTGATGGGTGAAGTCATTGAGTTACACGGTGAGAAAGCAGTGATTCAGGTGTACGAAGACACCAGTGGTATACGTCCCGGTGAACCGGTCACGAATACTGGTGAAACCCTCTCAGTCGCTCTGGGTCCAGGTTTACTGACCGAGATCTATGATGGAATTCAGCGACCGCTGGCGATCCTCGAGGAGAAGATGGGTGTGTTCATCACTCGTGGTGTTGATGCCGATGGTATCGTGATGGACAAGAAGTGGGAGTTCAATCCTACTGTCGCAGTCGGCGACGAAGTCTCATCAGGACACGTCATCGGAACGGTCCAAGAGACCGAGACCATCGAACATCGAATCATGGTTCCACCCGGAATCAGTGGTGTGGTTGAAGATATCAAGAGCGGTGAGCATGATGTCACCCAGACGATCTGCACTCTTGATGACGGGACCAAACTGGCAATGCTGCAACGCTGGCCAGTCCGTTCACCGCGTCCATTCATCCAGAAGTATGCTCCAGACACCCCATTGGTCACAGGTCAGAGAATCTTGGATTTCCTGTTCCCCTTGGCCAAGGGTGGAACTGCAGGCATCCCCGGTCCATTCGGTTCAGGAAAGACGGTCACTCAGCAGCAACTTGCCAAGTGGTCAGATGCACAGATAGTTGTCTACATCGGTTGTGGAGAGCGCGGTAATGAGATGACTGAGGTGTTGAGCGAATTCCCTCACCTCATCGACCCTAACTCCGGAAAACCTCTGATGAATCGAACCGTGATGATCGCCAACACCTCCAACATGCCAGTAGCTGCAAGAGAAGCCAGTGTGTACACCGGCGTGACCATTGCCGAGTATTTCCGAGACATGGGATACGATGTTGCTTTGATGGCTGATTCAACTTCTCGTTGGGCTGAAGCCATGCGTGAGATTTCATCCCGTCTGGAAGAGATGCCAGGTGAGGAAGGGTATCCAGCATACCTGTCCAGCAGGTTGGCAGAGTTCTACGAGCGAGCCGGACGTGTTGAGACCCTCAACGGAGCAGATGGTTCAATCTCCATCATCGGTGCGGTTTCACCACCCGGTGGAGACATCTCCGAGCCGGTCAGCCAAGGAACCCTACGTATCGTCAAGGTGTTCTGGGGATTGGATGCAGGACTTGCTCGTCAGCGTCACTTCCCATCGATTGATTGGCTTCAGTCATACAGTCTATATCCAGCAGCATTGGACCAGTGGTATCGCGATAACATCGCACCCGACTTCCCGGATGTCAGGACCCAGATCAGCAGTTTGTTGCAGGTTGAGGCCGAATTGCAGGAGATTGTCCAGTTGGTCGGTTCAGACGCTTTGCCTATCGACCAGCAGTTGACCCTTGAGGTCGCAAGG
>CALCOQ010000029.1 GCA_937897005.1 uncultured euryarchaeote | reverse complement strand
GTTGACTCTGATTGTTGTATTGACCTTTGAACTGGCCTCCTGAAAAGGCGTGTTCTGCAGCGAAGGGCACCTCATCCTCGTCCCAGTTGGATAACATTACTGTTATCTCCAGCCCCATCTTGTTGGCACCTGAGAACTTGAACCTCCGCTCGCCACCATCCTGCACCATCCAGAGATATGGTGTGATATCTGTCAACCACTGCCCTTCTCGACCATAAGTAGTGATGTAACGCACGAATTCGGTTCCACATATTGAAGAATTATTCGCATCGCAGATACGCAGATAATGCAGATAATCCCATTCATGGCAGCCACCGCCGGAGTATCTCATCCTGTTATCCTCACACGCATGATAGGCATAGACCTCCATGGTATCGAATCCAGCCATGACTGTGGAGTCGGGGAATGTCGCATTGGCGTAGGAACTGTAGCCACCACTCCAACCTCCCGTATGCCATTGGTCCTCGAACATCGGCACACTGGTGACTCCGGGGTCTGTTCCGCGTATGCGGGAGGAATACTCACTGTTCCACGTATGCGGCTCAAATGCCAGATGTTTCGGGTTGGTACAGCAATTCCCACCCTGGCTCCAATCGTGCAGACTACCCATCTCTCTGGATTGCTGGAACCTGTCGATTCCATAGTAGAATGCGCCCCAGTTCTGGATGAGTCCACCGATGCCTCCGCTGAGTGAATCAGCTTCTTGGTCGATGAAATGGATGCGACTCATCCATTTGGCTTCCTCACTCGCTGTCAATTTGTTCTGAACATCGGCCTTGCGATCAACGACATCACTGTGGTATGAGGTATCAAAAGAGCCGAAGAAGAGATGGACATTGTCTGGTAATGCACGGATGATGGTTGCGGGATTGTATGCCCATGTTCCTGAGTTACTGTTACCATTGCTGTCAGTATACTTGAAGAGGAATAGATAGGTGTCAGTCCCTGTCCATTGATTAGCGAAGTTCCAGTTGGTTCCTGCCAAGGTTGGAAATGAGAATGAAGATACAATATCCATCCGGCCACTGCCATACGGACCTTGATTCCAAGGCACTGGTAATTGATTCACAGTGCAACCATCAGCATCAGGAGTCCAACGAACGGGTGTATCTGGACATAGGTCAACATTTGAGAACACTCCATCTCCATCGAGGTCAGAACACCCCACCTCACTGACGGGATTTCCTTCTGGTGTTCCGGGGCACTGATCCTCATCATCGAGGATTCCGTCGTTATCGCTGTCACGCTGATTGCCTGCACAGCCATTCTCATCGACATCGCTACGATTCATATCTGTGAATGGACATAGGTCCAAGGGATCTCCTGTGAGATTGACATCATTAACCCCATCCTCATCATCATCTACATCCTCATCGGAATCGCGACAACCATCATCGTCCCAGTCACTGAATGAATCTCGTAGCCAGGCGATTGCACCGGTTGGACAAGCATCTGAATCATCATTCAGACCATCGGCATCGTCATCATCATCCTCATCTGCATCTCTACAGCCATCCCCATCCCAATCTGAGGCAAATCCACTGGTCCATTTGGTAGCACCCTTAGGACAAGAATCTGCAAGGTCGAGAACTCCATCATCGTCGTCATCATCGTCTTCATCGACATCTCTACAGCCATCCGAATCGTGGTCCACCTCTGTAGTGCTGTTCCAACCAGGTGAATGTGGACAACGATCGGTGGCATCACTGATTCCATCATCGTCATCATCCATATCCTCCCAGCCATCGTGGCACCCATCTCCATCAACATCGGTTTGAACAGAACTTGACCAGCCATCATCTTCACCCCAGCCATCTGGACAAGAGTCAAAATCATCTTCGATACCATCTCCATCAATATCATCAACATTACTTGGCAACAGCAACAGGAATGAACGATTGGTGCTGATGCTGCTCCACATGCCACAGGTTGCGTACACCACCCCCCCTGTGCTCTCCTCAAGGACTCCCATCGAGATATCAAAGGAGCCTGTCGCATCATCTACATCCGCAGCGTTGTACACGTCTCCACTATCCATCATGACAACGAGTGTGCAAGTTTCCAGAGACTCATGAGCAATACTGCCATGGAGTGTGAAGGGTTGTGTAGAGTCGACTTCAATCATCGTTTGTATCGTGATCATTGGAGCGGGTTCAATCGGTGATTCTACCTCCACTGACGCCTGAAGAAGATACAAGTAATCATCTGCAGCAAATGTGATTCGGGGAATGAAGGTCCAATTTCCTGGAGCAGAGAATTCGATGATGATTCTGAACGTGCCGCTTTCTTCAACCTTGAGGAGATATCCATCCACCTCAGCATTCTCATGATTCCTCTTGACATCCAGTAACTCCAATGATGTGTTCAGGCCGTCCTGCCAACCACTCATCACTCCTGTGAACACGGCAGGTTCGCCCCACTCAGTCTTCACCTCGAGGAAGTCCAATTCTGCACTCAGATTCAGCACCGAATCCGTCTCACCATCTTCTTCAACCGGGATGTTCAACTTGGGGTCCATTCCAATGCAGCCGGCCAATGGCATCAGCAGCATCAACGCCACCGCGATGAGGGTGAAGCCTAGGCGCATGGATACGCGATAGCACTGTAGGAGATGAAACTCACGCTGCCACGGGATGAGAATCATCTGAAAATCGAATCGCATCCTCAATTCGACCATCATTGATGTGAGGCACTGGTACACAGGACTCATCCACCCCATGTGCAACTCTCAATGGATGCACCCAGAACAATGGGCCGTGCTGCTTCCTCTCGATGCAGATTATCATTTCCCAATGGATGGAGACAAGTGAGCCGTAGTATGTTCCAGGCCAATATGGCTGGGGGGGCTGAAGGATGAATTCTCCTCCCTCTACAGCCAACTTCTCTCTACCTCCCCACTCCATCATTCGTAGTGGGCGAAGAAAAAGTCCCCCTGGAGCATCAAATTCCATCAACGGAGTATCTTCTCCGAATCCACCTCCATCTGACAATCCCTGTTCCCAATAATGAGGCAATGGAGTGGAAAGACCAGGGGGGGGCTGTCCGTTCTCATCTCTACCAAGATGTTCCATCACTGTTTCTCTGACAGGGGGTAGAGCACCGACCTGCCACCATACCTTGAGGGATTGCCAATCATCTTGTGGAACCTTGAACGACACTCTACACTCCAATTCAGAATCAGCAACCACAGGACCAAGAAACAAAATCTCTGGTTTTGGCGGCTCGTTGCTCAAGAACTCGCGTTGTCGTCGAAGATCCTTGACATTGGCCACCAATCTCAACAGATATGGAACCATCATCAATGGGCCAATATATACTACTAGAAATGGGTAGTCCAGTAAGCCGAATCTCACTCCTCCAAGTACCGCCTTTGGCAGCAGACCCATCGCTACCAACATGGGTTCCAGAGTCTGGAAAAGAAGTGCGATCAATAGTAGGGAGACAGCAAAAGAGACCAAACCCCGTGCATACCGATGAATAGGATTGGGCCTCAAGTACCAGCCAGTTCGTTGACGCTCGATAACAAGTGGTACTTGACGAGTCTCCATCTTCACCTTGCTATCCGTTCTACACTCCACCTTGCCATCAGGGCCCTCGATGTTCAACCTCCTCTCAACATACCACTCATCGGTTTTTCCAATCTTGAAAGTGGGTAGTTGCTGTTCAACAAGTTCTTGCGCCTCCTCAAGGGTTTCCACCTCACCAACCACTTGTTCTTTTTCGAGTGGTGGCAAGCGCCTTGGAATCATCAAAGATGATTCAAATGGCGGATGACGAATCTTTGTTTTGCTGATGACACGATATCCAGACAATTCGTCACCTCGGTTTCAACATCTCTATACCAGCCTTGAATGCCAATCCTCTGAAGTCTGGTACCTTTCGGAGCAAAGAAAGCCCTAATGGGACCGGTTTCTCGATATCACCCTCCTCGTTGATCAAATTGATGACCTCGGGGCGAGAAAATATTTCGAAATGGGAGTCCAATTCATCATCGCTACATGAGGTGACGAAGAGATTGCGCAGAGCTCGAGACTTGTCTTGGCGCTTCCTCATGGCCTGTATTGGCTTGCACACCTTCTTCAGATTCTTTTCACTCAACCGATCACGATTTACCGCATGGCTGAGATCCTCGATGATGAGGTCAACCTGCTCAAAACCGGGCCCTATCCCCCCACCAGTGGTAGGCTTGGCAAGACCAGCAGCATCTCCCAACAGCAATGCACGTTCTTTCCATGGCCTTTGAATCAAACCACATGGTAGTGGACCACAGAAACGCGCATTCTCTCTACAATCCGCAAATCGTTCAGACCATTGTGAATCTTTCATCAAATACTCGACAAGTTGTTCACAACTCCTGCCATCAAGATCCTCGGGCCTTGACCATACACCGATACGATGAGTACGTCCATTCGGAATTGCCCAAGCAAACAGTCCAGGGGCGATGTCCTGACCTGTGTACATGTCAAGATAACCTGATTTTCCGATGTATCCACTCACCTCTATCTGGAATCCAATCATCATCTCTTTCGGCCTACCCATGCGCAAAGTGCGCCTGACCCAACTGTGGGCACCATCAGCCCCCACCAATAATCGAGATTCAACCTTGAACAGTTGATCTCCACGTTTGACGGTCAAACTGACTCTTTCGTCATCAATATTGACATCGACTGGCCTGCTATCCAGCCATAGAGTAGCACCTGCCTGCATTCCTTGTCTCACTACCGCCTCATCGAATAATTTACGACAAACAACATGCGTTCGTACCGACCCTTCTTTTCCGATCTTCACCTCAATACCCGAAGGACTGTACATTCGTGCACCGAACACGTCACTCAGAATTGTATGTTCCAATCCAACCCTTTGCATAGCACCAGGATTCACAAGACCTGCACACTGGAATGGCTTACCAACCTCAAGATGTTCCTCTAGCATCAGTACTTTGAGGCCCCTTTCTGCCATCCTGCGAGCCGCATATCCACCAATAGGTCCTGCGCCTACCACGACTACATCCCATCGGGAAGGATTGCTGTCCACAGCAAGGGGGGCCACATTGTCGTTGAATATCCTTGTGCTATACCAGCGAAGAATGATTTCATTTCGATCCTTTCTTCTTACGTCGACGCTTCTCGAAACGGAATTTCACTTGCTTTCTTGCATCCAGATACAATGTCGCCTTGAACGGTTTTCCTTTTGCAGAAATGAATTCCTCCAGAGGGCCGACCGCTCCTTTCTCTATCAGGTCCCTTCCCTCATCACGATTCAACTGCCTTTGCTTGACGGTGCGGGGCACATCATATTCCTTCACTCCATCACGTTGAACTTCGAAATGTGTTGCAGTCTCCACAACTGTGTATCCTTTACCGTCATCGACCAGAGGGGTGGAATCCACGCTGTACTCAGGCAAATCCTCAGCAGCAAACTCAAATGATGCCACCATACGAGAGTTCCCACCGCGAATCCTCTCTTCCAAAAACAAGCAAGCGCTGAATGGCCTGTTGCGCTTTGAAATGAAATCATCGAAGATGGGGGTTCTACCCTCCTTGATGAGAATGACCAATTCACCTTCGGACAACTTTCTACGTCCCATCGTTCTCCTTCCCTGTGCGAGGTTGCAATCAGGGTTGCTGCAACCAAAGTTCTCTTCATCAGCGAAAATGGTTCCAATCTCACAGATTGTACAACCACAAATCTCTTCCGAGTTCTTCTCATTGAGAATCTTATCTGGTTTCTCCTGGAAATTCAGTTCACCCTTCTCGCCAAGACTGACACCAGTGGAATAAGTCTCGGAATCAGCCCTCCGTACGAATCCATGCAATTCGCTGATTCCGCCCTCTTTCAGGATTCGTTTCATGGTGGTGCGGTCGAAATATCGGCCCATTGAGCGCTTCCAATACACTACATCACAGGAATCTGAACTACAGGCATAGCGTTGATCGAGTTCAATTATTTGAGACGAACAATTTCTGCATTCTCCCAGCGGTTCGGAATCTGCGAACAGACCCTCCTTTGTGAATGTAGAGAAGCGCTCAATCAATTCTTCAACTTTGGAAACAACTTCTTTCATGTATTCAGAAGATTTCTCATCTCCATTCTCAACCAACCTCAACTGCGATTCCATCTCTCCAGTCAATTCGGGCGAAGTTATCCATTCAACCGGTATATGCCTGAGGACATCAACCAAGCGAATCCCATCCGGTGTTGCTCTGAGAGAACCTCCCTTGAGACGCTGAACAAGGCCCTTTGCAATCAATTTCTCAATGGTCTCAGCACGGGTCGCTGGTGTACCAAGGCCTTTATCCTTCATCACAGCTTTGAGTTCATCATCTTCCACATCGCGCCCTGCATTCTCCATTCGAGACAACAGACCGGCTTCTTTGAGGCGAGATTTCGGCTTGGTCATCCCTTCCTCAACCTGTATTGAATCTACATCACTCACTGCCTGTGGGGCCACTGAACCCCAACCATCAGGCATCTTGGAAGCCTTGGTGATGACCTTTCTCCAGCCTTCTTCCAGCAAAACATTGGCCTCAGCATGTAGAGCACCTGCTCCCAGCGGAGCCTTGCGCTTCTCATCCTCCCACTTCGCATTTGGATGGAATGATGCAATGAAACGACCGACAATCAATCCATACACCTGCATGGTGCGATCACCGACCTCAGCAGGAGGAACCTTGCCAGTTGGAATGATTGCATGATGATCAGAGACTTTTGAATCCTTCAGATTCCGATCAACATGCTCCAATCCACCATCGGTCAATCGCTTCGAATGAGCCGCCCAAAGTGCTTGAGACTGTAATTTGATGAGGATGTCATCGACATCCCCTCTCATATCCTGAGGGAGGTGCTGCGAATCCGTGCGCGGATAGGTGGTCAACTTGTATCGTTCATACAATTGTTGTGCGTGATCAAGTGTCTCCTTTGCAGACATGTTCCACATCTGGTTTGCGACCTTCTGCAAAGTTGTAAGGTCAAAATTCAAGGGGGACCTCTCAACGCGCTCTTTCCGAGTCATGAAGACTTCTAACTGGCCAGACTTCAATTCTGCTTGTAGCAAATCCAATTCACTTTGTTCAACGATATGTGATTGCGGATTCTCCCCCTTGGAGGTTCTCCTCCACTTGGCTATCCATGACGCTTCTTCCTGTGATAATTCAGCCTCCAATTCCCAATATGGAGACGGTTCATGTGAAAGCACCTCCAACTCCTTGTCAACCAACATCGCCAGCGTGGGGGTCTGCACCCTTCCAATACTGATGGAGCCCTTTTGGCCTCGGCTGCGAAGACGTAGGGTTGCAGCGCGTGAACCATTCATTCCTATCAACCAATCCGCTTCTGCTCGACTGCGTGCTGCATCTGCCAAGGTATCAAATTCCGAAGATGGACTCCTGTCATCCCATGCTTTCTGGATTGAAGAATCGGTCATAGAACGCATCCACATCCGAGACACTGAAACCGTGCTACCTGAATATTCATGGATTCTCCTGAAAATCAATTCGCCCTCTCTTGCAGCATCACAGGCATTCACCAGTTCAGTGACATCTGCACGATTGAATAACTCCCGAATACTCTTCAGGTGGGCCGTATCATTGCGCTTCCCCTTAGGTTGGGTTTTGAACTCCTCAGGGATTATGGGCAGATGATCCATCTTCCAGGTCTTGAACTTCTTATCATATGATTCGGGTTCCTTCAACTCCAACAGATGGCCAACTGCCCATGAGACCAACAATCCATTACCCTCGTAATGCGTTACACTATTGTTACTCGCTCCAAGAACTCTGGCCAAGTCCGCTGCCACACTTGGCTTTTCGGCGAGTATCAGGGCCACCATGTCTCTGCCTCGCTGCCGCCACGCTACTTAATCCCTCACACCACGTGGATTTCTACAGGTACTATACTAGTACCTGAGGAGAATTGAGAAATCTCATTCATCATCAGCCGAGTTGTTTCGACGCTTGTTCTCATCCCACGGTTCAAGTGCAGCCGGCCCTAGACAATCACGACAACCCGGATATCCGGCAGCGAGAAATTCTTCTGCCAGCTCCAGTACTTTGGAAAGTGAATCAGATGCATCGCCTTGAATCCAAACACTCTGAAGATGAGGTTCTGGGCCAGAGAGTCTACCAATCTCCACTCCGCTGTGGAACAAGCAGACGAAGTCCTGTGAATGAATCTCAAGTTTGGGTAGTTCCAGACGCGCAGGGATGGCATCTGAAACCAATATCGGCAATGACTCACAACTCTTGAGCAGGTGTTCAGGAGCCCTGATGATTACTCCTTCCTCCCTCAGAAGGCGACGGGTGAACTCGCCAAGACTAGGGCGCATGATTCGGCGAGAGAGCGCAACGCTTGAAGGGTGACGGCTGAGCGAGTCAGACGATGGGCCTGTTGTGGAACCTGCTGGGAAGACCGGTCATCGCTGTTCAAGATTCAGAAAAGGCACATTCGAGAACCATGTTCTCGCTTAAATTGATACAGAGGATTCCACCATTGAGAGGAATGCTGAAATTGTCGTACAGAGCGAAGGAATTACCATGTTCAATCATTGAATGGAATCTCAGGAATCCGCTTGGCCTCGCAGCGGGAATGGACAAGAAGGCGGAGAATGTCATGGCCTGGGACAGTCTTGGTTTTGGCTTCATCGAAGTAGGCGGTTTCACCGCTACTCCCCAGTCAGGAAATGAGAAGCCACGAATGTTTCGCAACTCAGCCCATGGGGCTCTCATCAACAGAATGGGGTTCAACAACCCAGGTTCAAAGGCGGCTGCTGAAACGCTTGCTGCAGTTCAAGCCAGACGCAAGAATCCTACAATGAAGATTCTCGCCAATCTTGGTCGTTCCAAGTCCACAGCCAATGAGGATGCTGCAGATGATTATTGTGTCAGTCTTGCGCGGTTATGGAAGCACGTGGATGGATTCGTTGTCAATGTCTCATCACCCAATACCCAGGGGCTGAGAGAATTACAGGAAGGTGCTGCATTGAAATCTCTTCTCGATTCTTGTATTTCCAAAGAGAAGGAATGCGGAGGAGGGAAGCCAGTACTGGTAAAGATCTCTCCCGACTTGAATGACGAGCAGTTGGATATGATCATCGATACCTCCAGAGAGGCGGGGTGCGCAGGAATAGTAGCCACCAATACCACTCTGGAGCGTCCGCAGCCATTGAACAAGAAATCTGCGGCATTCATCTCCCAGAATGGTGGTTTATCGGGTTCACCATTGAAACATCGTTCCACTGAAGTTATCAGATACATTCACCAACGTACTGATGGAGAATGGCCAATAATCGGTGTTGGAGGAATCTCAACCGCCAGCGATGCTTGGGAGAAGATCATCAATGGTGCGAGTTCGGTTCAAATCTACTCATCATTGGTGTTCAAAGGACCCGGAGTGATCAAAGAGATCGTGAATGGCCTGACACGCAAGTTGAAGGAGAATGGCCTGCAATCACTCAATGAAGCGGTTGGACTTGCACTAGGAGAGGAGTAAAATGTTGGGTAGACGAGCGAGACTGCTGGCAGCAGGAGGGATCGCAATGTTAGCACTTTCAGCCACACTCTTTCTCTCAGAACCAACACCATCCATGGCTGTGGATGAGTTGATGGTTTCGCCTGCTTCTTACGATGGTGAGGAGGTGAGTATACGCGGCGTGGTCAAGAATGGAACATATGATGCAGAACAGTTGATCTTCACTCTTGAGGGGGCTGAACATATTCTGAAAGTGGATGCTGACAACGCTGCTATCCCACAGGCATTCAATGAAGGCCTGACTATTCTTGTCGATGGAACTCTACACCTGAAAGGGTCAGAATGGGTGTTGAAGGCTGAACTACTGACCGTTGGATGCCCCAGCAAGTATGAGGATTCGAATGCTTGAGGCGGAATCGTAGGGTTGAAATGGAAGGGTCAGCACCCGTTCCATGGGATAGGAGGGGTGGTGACGTACCCTGTACCGCAAATCGTGACTGGCGGTCTGAACGCTTCCGGGCGGCGCAACCGAGCTCAGGGCTTCCCGCGCATGGACGACGATGTCTCGCCCCTGAGTGACTCGGGTTGTCGTGAACCGTATCCGGAAGGAAACGGGAAGCGCATAACCGGGGAATCAGGTCAGGCCGGGAACGGAGCAGCCCTACTCGGGGCCATGGGTGCCTCAGGGTTCCGGGACGGAGGAAGTGCGTGGGTCTGGTTCTGGGAAACGAGCGTCCACCGGGGGCCCTCCCACCTCTTTGGTGGTTCAGATATCGAAAACGACATCTGCAACCCAACCCGGACCGATGGCGACTGGAACTTCTTGGTAGTTTGAGCCCAACTCCTCGCCCATGGCGAGTTCAATGAAAAGCAAATCATGTCTAGTCACCGCTTTGATCTCGACCTCACGCTCCACTTTGCCGGCGTCGACCCATGCTACCTGGCAAGCAAGATGAGATTCACCCTCTGGAATCATATCCTTTGGGATGATACTGAGATCCACGACCCATTCTTCGTGCACTTCGGCCCTGAAAAGAACCTCTTCAAGAATCTTGACCAGATTCCTGTCCCAATCCGTTGTCACTGGCAGATTCCATTGTGAATGATGCCAAGGAAGAGTGGTGAGTTTTTCAGTTCCAACTTTGGAAAGCATTGATTGCTGCATTCCAAGAACAACTTGCTTGACCAGATTCGCTGGGCTGGACGCAAAGGCTCTCAAACCAATATCGGCAGTGGTGCCATGCGGCCATATTGACAAGGCATCACCTCTGAGAAATCTGCATGCTCCAAGCAATCTCATCGAGACGGGTACAAAGTGTGCGACGGTCGATAGCGAAATGCTCGACATCCTCGGCTTGTAGAATACATTCACAGGCCGCATTCACAAGATGGACCATATCCAGGTCACTGAGATCAAGAATCTGACTGACCACCACTGCAACTGCGGCTGCATCGATCAGGCCTATCTGTTGCTTCGGAGAAGGCAAGGTGCAATCGACATGGATATGCTCACCTTCCTGCTTGTACATGTCAACTCCATTCTGTCCACCTAGAACCAACAAAGCACCCCAACCATGCTCCTCGACCAGTTCGGCTGCTGCTTCGTCTGCAGTTGCCTTGAACAAACGTCTTCGCATCAATTCCAGCCCTCGAGACTCGAAGATGACTGCATCTGCTCCTCTGGTTCGATGCAGCCCCGTCAATTTGGGATCACAGATGACTGGAACTCCCAGTTCCTTGGCCTTTCCCATCAATGCAAGAGCAGTCTCGTCATTGACTGCCCCTTTACCATAATCACTGAGCACCAGACCTTTCGCATCTTCCAATCTGGCACTGGCTGAAGTGGAGAGAAGGTTCGCCACCTGTTCTGGAATCTCTGAACTTGCTTCTTCGTCTACTCGGAGCATCATCTGTTTGTTCTCGATCAGGCTCTCACGACTTGCGATGAAGCGAGTCTTCACGGTTGTGCGCCAATCCTCTAGAACGGCGATTCCATCTGCAGAAATACCTACTTCCTCCAAGGCATCGATGACATCTCTTCCGGCTTCATCATCGGCAACCACACCGAACAAAGCAACATCCAATTGGAGTGAGTGCAAACCCCTGGCAACATGAGCTGCTGCGCCAGCACCCTGCTCGCGATGTGTCTCCTTGAGCACTGGAACTGGAGCGCGCGGATTGAGATTGTTGGCATATCCATAGATATATCGATCAAGCATCACATCGCCTACGAGAATAACGAGACTGGGAGCCATATTCTCGACTGATTTTCTGGCACTTTGCAATCCATCATGGATTGCCCATCCGTCCTCTCCGAGCATTTCTCCTCAAAGTGTCCGAGAAGGAGTCGTCATTTCATGTTGTCCCGGATACTGGTGGCGATAGCAACATGGATCTCAGTCGGAATAGAGAAACTTCGACGCAGGCTGGTGAGAATAGCGTCCTCATCGAGACTGATGATTCCATCTTCAAGCGCAGTACGCACAGCATCTACATATGGATGGTAATGATCATCTAAGCTCTCAAGCAGCTCTGCATGAGCAATGACTTGAGCGACCAAACGGCCATGTGCTTCAAGGCCGATATCCAAAGTACGGCGCAATGTTTCGAGCATGACCTTCTCTTCCTCGATGATCTCCCCGTCCTCCAGTGCTTGTTCAAGCAAGTCACGATAAATACGCTCTCGATCGGGCCCTTTACTCTCTGAGAGATTGTTCAGAGCATCCTGTTCAATTCTTGTGACACGTTCTGGGCTCATACCAAGAAAATCTACGATCTCCTCCACAATGCCTCTCTCAGCTTCAGATAGACTACCATCCCTCCATGCTCTCTCAAAGACTGCTTTGACAAGCGATTCGCTGACCTGACCTTCTATTCCAACTTCACCTTTAGCTTCAGAGATTGGCACCAGGAGTGGAGCCTTGTTCCACTTTCTGGCTGAGTCGATATGTGATATGACAATCAACAAGGGTTCGTTGCTCTTCAACTCCGACAAGGAGACTTCTTCACCATCCTTGGATATCTTCATGGAAAGTATTCGATTCCGAATCTCTGCACACCTTGCGATCCCCGACTCGCTGAGGGCATACACCCTTCGTCTCTGTTTGGAGCCCTCAACATGACGCATCTCTTGAATCACATCATCAGAATCTATCATCTTCTTCAAGGTCCGTGGAAGGTGCTTGCGTTGAATGTGAACGGCGCTAGAAATACCGGCTTGAGTATTGAATACTGCCGCTTCCCAGGAACCTTCTTCGATACGATTATCGGAGAGGTGGACAAGGACTCTTTCCTCGACGGTCAACTCTCCCAATTGGCCCTCGACCACCATCTCACCGAACACTGCACGATTGATACAGCACTTCAGGGATGTGGTTACGTCGGTTTCATGTCAAATGCCCGTCTGCATCGACATATGAGTGGGGGCAGAGGCAGGGAATACAAGCCTCGTAGCAGGAGTGACCGGCCTCTGACACT
>CALCOQ010000028.1 GCA_937897005.1 uncultured euryarchaeote | reverse complement strand
TTATTGGGTTCGGTCTTGATTTCACTCGTCGTGCTGGCTTTGACGGTGTTCGGTTGGAGGAGGCATGTCGAGAAGAAGAAACAATTCTTGTTTGCATTTGGAATAATGTTGGCTTCTCTGATACTTGCAGTTTCCGCACCCCATTCCCTACCCGGAGATTCTGCTGATACCCTTTCTGGAGTCTTCGTCAGGGGACATATCGCTTGGCTTCTCACATTACCTCTGCTGATGGCGATTCCATCCTTGTCAACCGAACTTGGGCGAACGAGCAAGTCCTTGAAAGCAAGATTGCAGAAATTTGGGTTGAAGGGGTCGAGCAATCGTTGGAGATTACTTGGGGCTCATACCGTTCATCTTGGATTGCTGTTGTTATTGCTTGGACATGTATTCACCACCACGCTTGTCGACAGAGGAGATGCTGGACACAGGTACAGTCTGAACAAGGATCAAGCGATAGTGATCGATAATGAAGCATTCATCTTCCGAGGAATTGATATCATTTCAAAGGATGATTCAGAGTTCGATGACAGATTCATCGTTGGAGACGGGTACATAGGTGCAAATATCGATGTCCACGAAGTGGTGGATGGCGAGATTGGGGACTTGATAACCACATTGAAACCTGGGGTTCTCAGATTTGATTCTCCTAACGGGAGAGTGACTGCACGTAGTGAGATAGATAGCCACGCACGATTCCATGGGGACCTGATAGTCATCTTCGACTCTAGTCAGGCTGGTGGATTGATGAGTGCCTCGTTGATGGGAGGTCTGGATGAAGTGGAATCTGTCAGAGTCACCATCTATAATCTCAATGGAAGCCACTTGGTCTGGATTGGTTGGTCGATGATGTTGCTCGGATTACTACTGGGTTCCGCAACTTGGAAAAAGCCTCAGAACAGTGAAGAAGAATGAAATTTCGAATAGTTTCGTACACCTTTGGTTCAGTTCAAGGCCGTTTCAATGATAAAGGGGGAGTCGGTCGGCGGCTCGCCCCTAAGGGGGAGGATGTGCTACCTTGGATAGTGGAACCATCGTTCACGTAGACTATGAATTGTATAATGCAGACACCGGTGACCTACTGGAGACCACACTTGAAGAGGTCGCCAAAGAACATGAAATCCATCAAGAAGGGCGCGGATACAGCCCCTTGGTCACTGTTGTAGGCGGAGGGCAGTTGATCGAGGGATTCGAAGACAGCCTACTCGAAGCCGAAGCGGAAACAGAGTATGATATCGATATCGAACCAACCAAAGGATATGGGGACAAGGACACCACCATGATCGAGACTATCAATCAAGACAAGTTGATGCGTGCTGTGAACGACCCTCAATCTCTGGGCATCGGTTCATCAGTTGAGATTGAAGGCAGGACAGGAGTCTTGACTCTCTTTGCTGCTGGACGCGCTCGAGTCGATTTCAATCATCCTCTGGCGGGACGTACACTTCGCTACAAGTATACCATCGTCAAAGTGGTGGAGGACCGTGCTGAGAAAGTCGTGGCGCTTCTCAAATCAAATTCTGGACACGATGATTTTGAAGTAGAGTTCGATGGCGATGATGTCTCGGTAATAGTTCCTCAATCAATGCTTTTCGATACCAATGCGGCGATGATGAAGTTCCGAGTGGTTTCAGTTCTTCGTGAAGCAATGGATGTGGGTAAGGTTTCTTTCGTTGAGGTTCACGAACCTCGTGCTGCGGCGGATGCTGACGACCACGAACATGATTGTGAAGACCCTGATTGTGGACATGAGTCTCATGCTCACGGCGAAGAAGAGTGATTATTCAGCCAAAAGGCAATGCGTGACTCCCTAGTGGCGGGTCCAAGTGATATTGGTGGAGGAGCCGAGTGAGATGGCTGAAGACGAGACTTCTGGAACTGATGAAGAAGGCAAGGCCATCGCTGAATCCAATGAAGAGACTCTGACATTCACACCCCCCTTGCCCGATGAACAGTACAGTAGATTTGAGATGGCCTCTGTCTATCTGTTACTGGGAATCCTATCCACTCTCATCTTGGGCTCATTATTGCTCCCGTCACTGTTCTGGGATGGGTTTCTCGGACCGATGGTATGGGACCCGGTGAATGAAGATGCGACGAAGGGAGATGCTGGATACAATCCGTTCAACACGATGTTGTTCACCGGCATCCTGCTGTTGACTGTGGTTGTCCTTTCAGCCGTTTTCCGGAAACTGTCCTTGCCAGCAGAGCCCCGCACCATTCTGGTCTTCATCCCATGGGTGGCTCTAGCCAGTATCATCAGGGTTCTGGAGGACTCTGAACTGTTCCCTGAGTCATATCAGATACTGTTCATTTCTCCTCTCATCCACTTTCACCTCGCCATATGGGTAATGGCAACTGCATTATTGGGCCTCTGGGCAGAACGGCTACCCGATTCCTCTCAGAATGATACTGCTTCAGTCATGACCGGAAGGCACCGGATCGTTTCCATCTCGATGCTCTTGCTGATGTGGCTTCTGCTTTATTCTCCAGCCTTGGCATCAGATTCGGAGATTGGAATTCTGTGGCCAATCGTTGGCCTCATCTGTTCTGTTTTGATCGCAACCTGGCTATCGGCAGAAGAGCAGTGGAGTGGTATGGAACGCGCTCTATTGACCGTGGGCTGGGGAGGAGCTGTCTTGGGCTTTGGATTCTGGCTACAGTTCCATTCCACACCTTGGCATCCATCCAATGAGGCTGCATGGTGGCCCGCTTTCATCATCTTGGGTGTTCCAACCTTGATTTGCTGGCAGATGTTCAGGATGGGCAACTCAGCCAACTTGAAAATGCTGGCAGCAGGATATGAAAGTGGTGTTCTTCCAAAGAACTTCAGCGTGATGGAGTGGGAAAAAGGTGAGCCGTCTGAGAAGGAGGAATATGAATCAGATGCCCGCATTGCATTACTCGCCAACCCATTGGTACTCGCATTCACCTTTGGTCAACTTTGCGATGGATTGGCTACTTGGATGGGAATTGATTTCTTTGGATACAGTGAGAAGCACGTTGTCAGTTCCCAGATAATCGCATGGGGGGCTGCCATGACCGGAAATGCCGGAGCATGGCTGTTCTTCTTGACAAAAGCGCTGTTGACCGCAGTATTGATCTGGGTATTCACAGAGATTAGAGTTGAACATCGAAACCGACATCTGAGGTTGCTCATCGTCCTTGCCTTACTCATTGTCGGCCTTGCTCCAGGTCTGAGGGACCTGGGCCGACTGATGCTCGGCGTCTGAGGTCGATGATGGCCTCTCCAACCATATGCTTCAAGGTGGGGCTACAAGTCCCTCATGATGAGAGGGGGAAGCATGGACCGATTATCCACTCGTGTTGATAGAGGCGTACCTGATTTTGAAGTCAGGAAGCAACACAATCAACGCCTACTGGATGAACTCAACAAACGGATGACTGTTGCACGTTCCGGTGGAGGAGGAAAATACGAGACCAGGCACCGAAGTCGCGGCAAGTTGTTACCTCGAGAACGTATCGAAAGGATCGTCGATGCGGGTACTGCTTTCCTTGAATTATCTACTCTAGCGGCCAATGGTCTGTATGACGGAAATGCGCATAGTGCTGGAATAGTCACCGGTATCGGGGTAGTACACGGAAGAGAATGCATGTTCGTTGCTAATGACGCCACGGTCAAAGGTGGTTCATATTACCCGATAACTGTCAAGAAACATATCAGGGCTCAAGAGATCGCTGACGAAAACCATCTGCCATGCCTGTATCTGGTAGATTCGGGAGGGGCATTCCTACCACTGCAAGATGAGGTGTTTCCAGACAAGGGACACTTCGGGCGAATATTCCGAAACCAGGCGATGCTCAGTGGCAAAGGCATCCCCCAAGTGGCTGCTGTCCTCGGTTCATGTACTGCCGGAGGTGCCTATGTCCCAGCAATGTCAGATGAGTCGATAATAGTCAAGGGTAATGGTACCATCTTCTTGGCAGGTCCCCCTTTGGTCAAAGCAGCGACTGGTGAGGTGGTCACGGCTGAAGAACTGGGAGGTGCAGAAGTTCACACCGTGGAATCTGGAGTTGCTGATCATTATGCTGAAGATGAGAATGAAGCCTTGAGGCTGGTCAGGAACATTGTCGAGAATCTCAATCCTACAGAAAAGAGCAGACTTGACAGAAGTGCTCCTGAAGAGCCGGTTCATGATATCGAGGACCTGCTAGGAATCATTCCAGAGGATAATCGCACACCATATGATGTTCGAGAAGTGATAGCCAGAGTGGTGGACGGTTCTCGATTTCACGAATTCAAGGCAAGATATGGAACCACTCTGGTCTGTGGATTCGCTCGAATCCATGGGCATCCAGTCGGTATCATTGCCAACAACGGGATATTGTTCAGTGAATCCAGTCTCAAGGGGGCGCATTTCGTCGAACTCTGTGGCCAACGAGGTATTCCTCTGGTATTCCTGCAGAACATCACGGGATTCATGGTTGGTCGCAAGTATGAAGCTGGCGGGATCGCCAAAGATGGAGCTAAATTAGTCACTGCTGTATCCTGTGTTCCTGTTCCTAAATTCACGGTAATCATCGGTGGAAGTCACGGGGCTGGAAACTACGGGATGTGTGGAAGAGCATACGACCCGAGGTTCCTTTTCATGTGGCCGAATTCAAGAATCTCGGTCATGGGTGGCCCACAAGCGGCTGACGTGTTGACGACAGTCAAGCAGGACCAAAGAGGAAGAGAGGGAAAGGACCCCATGTATGGTGAAGAGTTGGCCACATTCCGCGCACCTATTCTGGAGAAATACGAAAGGGAGGGCTCACCTTATCATTCAACAGCTCGGGTCTGGGATGATGGAATCATCGACCCAAGAGATACAAGAGATGTATTGGGGCTTTGTATCGCTGCCAGTTTGAATGCCCCAATGCCTGATACAGATTATGGCGTCTTCAGGATGTGATTTTATAATTGAAGATTCAAGAATTCCAATTGAAAGGTGAGAAAAAATGGAGAACCCCCCCGAAACCACTCTGGTGAAACTGGAGATAGATGAGGCCAATTGTCATATCAGCCTCTCGAGAGAAGAGAAATACAACGCCATGAATTCACAGATGATCGAGGAATTGATCGAGTTGTTGAGATGGAGTGCCGAGAATTCCGTCGCAATTCAGGGACGTCTTCACGATGATGGCGGTACCCCGTTGTTACGAGTGGTCGTCATCAGTGGCGCAGGCAAGCACTTCTGTGCCGGTGCCGACATCAACATGATGCGCGATGCAGGAACAAAGACTGCCGAGCAGAATCGAGAGGATTCGAAACGTCTCGATGCCTTGTTCAACGGACTCTGGTCACACCCCTGTTTCACCATCGGGGCAATTCAAGGAGTGGCTCTTGGCGGGGGAGCAGGATTGATCGCTTGTATGGACCATGTCATTGCTGCTCGAAATACACGTATTGCTCTTTCAGAAGGAAAACTTGGGATTCTACCTGCTGTCATCGGGCCCTATGTCTATCGCCGTGTTGGAAGTGCTTGTTTCCGCAGATTGGCTATGCAGGCAAGTCGAATCAATGCAGATGAGGCTCTACGCATTGGCATGGTTGAACAATTGGTTGATACTGTGGACGACCTTGCAGCAAAGGTCGATGAAATGGTGGCTGAGTTGATGACTACCGGGCCGATGGCGGTTGCCAAGGCAAAGGAACTGGCCCTGAACTTCGATAGATGGACTGCCGGTGATGATGAACTGCGGCAATGGACCTTGGATTATACAAGTCAAATGCGTGCTGGTGATGAAGGTCAGGAAGGGTTGTCCTCTTTCCTCGAGAACAGAGATGCAAACTGGAAGGCCGGCTCAGAATGAGGTGTTCAAATGGTTCTGGAGTGGATGAAGGGCGCTGAACGTCCCTTCAGCAAGGTATTGATCGCCAATCGCGGAGAGATTGCCTGCAGAATAATTCGTGCATGTAAGGAACTAGGATTGAACAGCGTCGCAGTTCATGCTGAAGACGACAAGGACTCGTTGTTCGTCGAAATGGCTGATGAATCAATATTGCTTGAGGGTGCTGGTCTGGCACAGACATATCTCAATGGAGAACAGATCATCTCCATCGCACTGAAGAATGAGGTTCATGCGATACATCCTGGTTTCGGATTCCTTTCAGAGCGTTCAGAATTCGCCAACGCTGTCAATTCAGCCGGACTGGTGTGGGTAGGCCCACCTGCCCAAGCCATCAACTCGATGGGAGACAAGATGACTGCACGAAGACTGATGCGGCAGGCTGGTGTTCCTGTCATTCCAGGTGAAGAGATTGACGAATCCGATCCTGAACAGGAATTGGCTGCAATTCACGAAGCATCACAACGAATAGGGCTTCCATTGATGATCAAGGCGAGTGCTGGTGGAGGTGGTAAAGGAATGAGAAAGGTCTCAGAATTCTCTGAAGTCAGAAGCGCTGCACAAGCATCTCGACGAGAAGCTGAGGCGGCCTTTGGAGATGGACGAGTCTATATCGAGAAGATGTTGACTTCATCCAGACATATCGAAATACAGATTCTCGCCGATTCGTTCTCCAATGTCATCCATCTGGGTGAGAGGGAGTGTAGCGTGCAACGTCGTCATCAGAAGGTATTGGAAGAGGCTCCCAGCCCCGTGGTCTCAGAAGCATTGCGCGCTCAAATGGGAGCGGCGGCTGTCAACGCTGCAAAGGCGGTATCATACGAAGGAGCAGGCACTGTAGAATTCCTGGTCACTACACATGGAACCTTTCACTTTCTGGAGATGAATACCCGGATTCAAGTTGAGCATCCAATAACTGAATATGTCACTGGTGTGGATCTGGTGGTTGAACAATTCCGTATCGCAGCAGGTCTTCCGTTGAATCGTGAACAAGCAGATATCAGAATCAATGGCCACTCAATAGAAGTCAGGATATATGCTGAGAATCCAGCCTCAGGTTTTCTTCCAGCAACCGGCATATTAGCGAGATGGCAAGCACCCGAAGGACCAGGAGTAAGGGTGGATACTGGAGTTCGTCAAGGAGATGAGGTCACTCCGAATTACGACCCTATGCTGGCAAAGTTGATCGTTCACGCCAGCGATAGGGATGCAGCGATCAGAAGAATGAAGCGTGCACTCTCAGAATTCGTGATTCTTGGAACTGTGACCAATGTGGATTTCCTACAGGACCTCGTCCAGCATCCCGCATTCAAAGCGGGAAAAACCAGTACTGAATTCATTGCTGAACATTGGAGCGATGGTTGGTCGGAGCAAGCACCTTCCATCGATGTTGTTCTTGCTGTGGCTATTGGTGAAGCCAGCGGAATGCAACGTGGTTCAACGGTCGCAGCGGGTAGTGATTCATTGGATCCATTACGTCATGATTCAACAAATCCATTCTTGAGTATAGGGAAGCGTTTCCCCTGAGGTGATGATGATGCAGAACGAATTCCAGGATTGTAATTCAGAAAGGTGGTTGGTGACACTCTCATCTTCTGCTCAAAGATTTACTGTTGAGTCGATGAGCAGGAGTGGGGAGAACCTGGTCACAAGAATACACGCTGAACGCAAAGATTCCAGGATATTGCTGTCTGATGGAAAGATGGCCACTCTCTGCAAGGTCGGTGACGATTGGTGGGTACATCACTCAGGTAGAACAC
Organism: uncultured euryarchaeote; assembly: GCA_937897005.1. Lineage (GTDB taxonomy): Archaea > Thermoplasmatota > Poseidoniia > Poseidoniales > Poseidoniaceae > UBA226. Next base: position 2,982 of record CALCOQ010000028.1, on the reverse strand, counting down.
ATAGACTGCAACTCATCGAACCGGGCATCGATTCGTCTGAAGATTCCGTTGGTGGTCTGGTGGCTCCGATGCCCGGTACAATTCTCGATATCATGGTGACCAGAGGAGAACATGTCTCTGCGGGACAAGCATTGATACTCATGGAAGCGATGAAAATGGAGCACAAGATTGTCGCTCCTACAGATGGACTGATTGAAGCACTACTCTGTAGTCAAGGGGACAGGGTTGAACAAGGTGCGGTGCTGATTGAACTCTCCAGCAAGGAATAACCTCATCAACAGTAAACATCATCCCGAGGTATGGACCCCTTGCGTGAAGTTCCTGATAGAGTTGCTGTTGGAAGCCCAAATCCAATCTCTGATATGTCCAAGTATCAACAGATGTATGACCATGCATTGAATGATCTGGATGCATTCTGGTTAGGAGTGACTCGTGAAAAGATAACATGGATGAAGGAACCGAGTATTGGTCTCAAAGGTTCCTTTGCTGAGATACCCGATGGCCCTCTGAGTTGGTTCAGTGACGGAAAATTGAATGTCACTGAATCATGTCTCGACAGCAACCTCGCTACCAGAGGAGACAAGATTGCAATTCTCTGGGAAGGTGATGAACCGAATGAATGCCGCCGAATAACCTATGCTGAGTTACATGCCGAGGTCTGCAAGGCAGCCAATGCACTGAAAGAACTAGGTGTGGACAAAGGCGACCGTGTGATAATCTACATGGGAATGGTTCCCGAAGCGGCGATGGCGATGTTGGCATGTGCCAGGATTGGAGCCATCCATTCTGTCGTCTTCGGTGGATTCTCCGCAGAATCGCTAAGGGACCGTGTTCTGGATTGTGATTCAAAGGTGATCATCACTCAAGATGAAGGGATGCGTGGACGCAGGAAGATTCCTCTGAAGAATGTCTGTGACGAGGCATTGGAAGGTGATACTCCTGTTCAGAAGGTATTGGTCTACCGGAGAACCGGAGGAGATGTACTGTGGGACGATTCCAGAGATGTCTGGTGGCAAGACATCGTCCCTGCTCAATCCGCTGAGTGTGCTGCAACCGAATGTGATGCTGAAGACCCATTGTTCATCCTCTATACATCTGGTTCCACTGGCAAGCCCAAAGGATTGGTGCATACCTGTGGAGGATACATCACCTACACCAGTTACACGCATGAAACCGTCTTCGATCTACGTGAGGACGACATCTTTGCCTGTGTGGCTGACGTTGGCTGGGTCACTGGACATTCTTACATCGTCTATGGTCCATTGGCCAATGGTGCGACTTCTCTGATGTTCGAATCCATACCCACCTATCCCGATGCAGGTAGATACTGGGACATGGTTGCTAGACACGGCATCACCATCTTCTATACTGCACCAACAGCGATTCGAGCTCTGGCTGCTCAAGGTGATGACTTCGTCAACGCTCACGACCGCTCTTCGTTGAGGGTATTGGGAACGGTAGGTGAACCGATCAATCCTGATGCATGGAATTGGTATTACGACGTGGTTGGAGAAGGACGATGTAACATCGTTGACACCTGGTGGCAGACCGAAACCGGTGGAATCTGCATCACACCCATCGCCCCAGCAACTCCGACCATCGGCGGCTCAGCCACCCTGCCAATGCCGGGAATCGTTCCATTGTTGAATGACGCAGATGGAAATCGAATCGATGGCGAGGGAGAAGGACTGCTTTGTCTCGAACATCCATGGCCAGGTCAAGCACGAACGGTATGGGGTGACCACCCTCGTTTCGTTTCAACCTACTTTGAACACTTCCCCGGTCTCTACTTCACTGGCGATGGTTGCAAACGTGATGGCAGAGGATATTATTGGATAACAGGGCGAGTGGATGATGTCATCAACGTCTCAGGACACAGAATGGGGACTGCCGAGTTTGAATCGGTTCTTGTCAGCCACGATTCTGTTGCAGAAGCCGGAGTGGTCGGCTTCCCACATCCAATCAAAGGTTCTGGAGTCTACTCCTACATAGTTCTCCAGTCTGGGGAGACATGGAGCATGGATTTCGAAGGTGAATTGAATCTATTATGCCGAAAACAGATCGGTGCTCATGCCAAGATAGACCTCTTCCAACATGTCCCAGGGCTGCCCAAGACTCGTAGTGGCAAAGTGATGCGACGCATCCTTCGCAAAGTAGCCGAAGGAGAACCAGACGCACTTGGCGACATCTCCACTCTAGCAGATCCGAGTGTGGTTGATGCCATCAAAAATGGAGCCAAGACTCTTTGATCAGAAGGAACAGGGCTCAAGCACATCCTTGCCCATGAAAGGAATCAACACTTCTGGGACTTTCACTCGTCCATCTTCAAGTTGATTCTGCTCCATTATCGCCACCAAGGCTCGAGAGGTTGCAACTGCAGTAGAATTGAGTGTGTGTACAGCAGCGTTACCATCCGCAGTACGGTATCTCATACGTAGACGATTGGCCTGATAATCAGTACAATTGGAACAAGAGACGATCTCCTTGTAGGCACCCGCACCAGGAAGCCATGCCTCAAGGTCATACTTTCGTGAAGCAACTGTTCCCATGTCACCAGTGCAGATGTTGACGACCTCGTAGTGGAGGCCAAGTTCATCCCATAGGTCGATACAGTTCTGCAGCAATTCTTCGTGATGACTCCACGAGTCATCCGGATCAGAGATGACTATCTGTTCAATCTTGGTGAACTGATGTACTCTCCAGATTCCTCTGTCCGAGAGTCCGTGTGCGCCAACTTCTCGTCGAAAACATGGTGATGCTCCCACCATTCGTATCGGAAGCAGAGAAGGTTCGATCACCTCATCCATGTACATGGCAGTGAGTGGGTGCTCGCTTGTCGCTATCATGTACAACTTGTCTGGCTCAACGCCATACATGACGGTCTCGAAATCAGCCAGATCGGTCACGCCTTCGTAGGCCTTGCGATTCATCATCACTGGAGGTTGCACGAATGTGAATCCACGATTGCAGAGGAAGTCGACT
>CALCOQ010000027.1 GCA_937897005.1 uncultured euryarchaeote | reverse complement strand
TGACCATCGATTCATCAGTACTAAACTTTGAGGCATGAGTCAATTGCAGTCTGCCGATGGAGTCCCCTAATCCTTCTATCGCTCCGAATCCAAGCAACCCTTCACTGGACAGGTCGAGAACCCATGTGGCGTTTCCAGTTTCCTGTTCAGTCTCATCTCCGGTCAGGATGGCATGACTTCCTCCGGGTAGTGTACCTTCCTTGAACAGTACGAACGCGCTACCAAAACCAGGTGTGGTCCTTTCCAGTCCCCAGCCGTTCATTTCAACCGCGAAACCATGGGGGTTGTGCAGTTCAATCCATTCAGGTCCACCATTCATGGTTCTTGGCAGGAATTCTGAGACCTCAATGGCGGTGAATCCTTTGACTGCATCATGAACCTCCAGAGTCACTCTAACACTTTCATCCCCCATGACAAAGGTCCTGCTGGCAGTGGCACTGTCTTTTGCCATCGCTCGCGAAGTACCATCATCAAACAATATCAGATTCACTCTCAGAGGGTTTGAAGATTCGATGACTTTGACCAACAATCTAAGGTTGACATTATCATCGAGGCCAAGACCTTCAGCAAGTTGGGATTCAGTTACATTGGCCAGTGCCTGTAATCTCTCAATATCCATGCTTCCGTCCAGAGAAAGTATTCCAGGTAATACATCTCCCTCAGCAAGTTGTTGGGCAGGGATTCTATGCCATTCCACCGTTGAGTTGGAAACATCTCTCACGCCTTCCTCCACAGGTGTGAACCAGCCAGGGGAATCGGTCAATCTCGACAATCCAGATACTGCCGCTGCATCCAGACGATCCGTGGTGGAATCATATGGTCCGAGAGTCAATTGAGCCAAGGAAAGGAAGGCGGTCACTATCATCAGGAAAAGAACGAAAGCGGTGAGGAACTCAATGACTGCAGTCATTGCATTCTCTTCATCGCGACTGATGTGCGCGAGAATAGGGTTCGATGTCTGCATCCGCTCTCCTCAAGATGCTCTGTACGCGACTCCACCATAAGTCTAGGGCTGAGTGCCAATTTCTCATTGCAGTCCATACATGTGCACACAGCACTACTTGTAACCGATTGATATTTGAGGGCCGGTTGTGAGCAGAACAGTGATGCACGGTGCCGCCGCAACCTCTCAAGTTGGGAGGCATGCAAGATTCAAGCCCCTGTTGTTGGTCTTGTTGATGCTGACATCGACCTTTGTTTCGATGATTCCAGCGCCATTGGCATCGGCCGCAAGTGGCGACCTTGGGATTACCGCAGGAGTCTCTCCTGCCGAGGGCGGTAACTACTCAAGATATGATTCTGTATCTATTATTGTCAAGATTCAGAACAAGGATGCTCTAGCAATGTCCTCGGTGCGCACCATTCGCTGGTATGTTTGTGCGGGGGATTATGCGAATATCGGCTGCCCCAATGATGATCGTGTTGGAGGATTGGGAACGATCAGCAATCTAGATTCAGGAGAAGAAGGAATGTTGGAGTTCAACACCAAGTTCTTCCCCGATGAGTCCGAAACTGGAATTCACACTGTCGAATTCAAATTCGTCGAGGAGGATGGGGTGCCTGGGGATGATGTGTTGAGATACAACTTCTGGGTAGCGGAGAACATGTTCGATATACAGGTCGATCAGGATGATGACCTACGACCTGCAGATATCATCTATGCTATGAAGGATGGCGAATACATCTACAATTCTGGAGTCGCCTATCCAATGTACGTCACAGGTATTTCGTACAATTGTTTTGGCTGTATCTTTGATGTTGAGATGGGCTGGAGATTGATCAACAGCACAGGTTCAGTAATTGCATCAAACAGTACAGTGATATCTGACTTCTCGGAATGGGGGCAATCAAATTTCAATCGTACTCTTCCTGATATGGTGTCCCCTGATGTCGGTACATACACTCTTGAAGTAGGTGTCTTCAGTTCAAATGCAACCGACTCCTCTGGTGGTGATAGTGAGGATTTGAATTCATTCAATGATATGTTTCAGACCACTGTGATTTTCGATAACAGTGTCGACCTGACTGTCGAGAGCATGTACCCTGCATACCAAATTGATTCACCGGATTATTTCTATGGTAATGATTCAATCAGAGTGGATGTCAGGAATAATGGATATATTTTGGTTGAAGGTGCAGAGTTGATACTCGAACTGTTTGTTTTCACTGGTCAGAATGTAATATCCAATTGTACCTTGCCGTTGCTGTATCCGCGCCAATCACATTTCTGCACATTCAATCTCAACGTGATTGGAGAATATGATCTCAATGCAACATTGGGATTCACTATCAATGGTGTAGAGGATATGAATCCACACGATAATTGGATATTGGAACAGGGAATAGAGGTTGTAGCAGGTTCTTTGGTACCTTCAGTGGTTCTCGGCTCCACCGTGGACTCCATCTATGATACTGGTGATACCATCGAGTTCATCGCACAGGTCAGCGCCACAGCTGCGAAACCACTGAACTATACCTGGTGGTTGGCAGGAATAATTCCCAAGGGAGAGGGTCGTATACTGAATCTTCCTGCCTCTAATCTGGGAATGGGGGATTGGAGCATGCACGTACAGGTAACCGATGCATTGGGTAATCAGGCTACTGCCAGCAAGTATGTTACCATCTATAATCGAACCAGCCTTGAGGCCATACCGGTTGTTTCTGGTGAAGCATTGACAAGAACTCATGCTGCACTCTATCATACAATCGACCTTCCTCGTCTGAATATCAATTACAATTTACCCGAGAACCTCAGTCCACTGATGTTGTTTGAATTCGATGTGGTCAGTACTGATGCAGATAATCCTGACCCCGGTCTGGATGGCATGGAATTGGACTTGAATTTCTCTTCAATAATTCCTGATTCTGTACCTATTGATTCGCTGGTCATGTACAGTCTGAATTCGATGAATGTTGGCCAATGGCAAGAGTTGGTGTTTCCTGACTCTTTCTTGGTCAACAATAATACCAGTTCAACTCTACAGATTTCAAATCGAATGATATTGTTATTGGCAGGTGTGCTACCACCTATCAACGTCTCTGCAGAACAGGTGGAGGTAGAGTTGCTGCCAGGAGGATACACGAGACTCAATTTTGAACCAACTGGAGATCTGGATAATGTCTACTTCAATGGCTGGAGTATATTGAAGAGGGTCAACAACAACAACATCCCAATGCGTCATCCTTCCGATGCTACAGTGGAACAGGAAACCGAGTACGAGGAATTGTATCATATTGAGACTATTGCTGCCCACAATACCTCATGGAATGATCCTGTTCCAATGGATGATGGTTTCTGTGCATCATATGCAATAGTACCCATCGATAGACAAGGAATCGCAGATTGGGAGAATGCCAATATCTCTGGTTGGAATGGCTCCGGCCTCCCACAGATGGTATGTGGTGATGCGATTCCACCAAGTTTAGGTGTATCCGGTTTCAGCGGTTCCTCTTCGTTCACCAATGATACCGATTGTTTCAATTTCCATCATGATTGGGATATGTGTTACGTTGTCAATCTGACTTGGTCCTGGCCGGATTCAGATGTTTCTCGTTTCCACCTCTTCCGAACCGAGGCCGAACCAAATGCGACACTGAACCTTAGCTATTTGGAACCGATAGCAACTGATCTGAGTGGTGTTGGTGGTGAAACTGGTTGGTGGAATGAAACTTCGAATGAGGGGATATTACCTCATCATTCCTACTACTATTTCCTGACCCCTGTCGATGAGATTGGAAATGTCAATTTGATTCCAAATGATGTCAGTGGCTCATTCATCAAGGTCAAGGTCACTGAGAGATTCTGGGATTACAATCAGCATATCATCCCAGAACCCCCACCACCTGAAGAACCGCCGTATGGGGTCGAGTATCTTGGTGAACTGGAGGGTTGGGTCAATGATAGTCGCTTCCAGACTATTGGTGCAGCTACTCTTGTTGCATTCTGTATCAACCTCATTGCCTTGCCTCTGATTCTCAAGCAGAGGAAGGCCCTGAAGGTCAAGATCGCCGGTAAGAACAAGTGGGGAGATGGTGAAGAAGAACTTGAGGATGATCTTGCTTCATTCTTCTCTTGAATCTCTGAATCAATAACCGATGATTTGATGTTGACTATTTTGGTCGGCGTGCTGTTGCGGTGATCGCATAGCCTGGCCATTGCGCCGGATTGCTAATCCGGTGGGTCTACCCACGAGGGTTCAAATCCCTCTCACCGCGCCTGTTCT
>CALCOQ010000026.1 GCA_937897005.1 uncultured euryarchaeote | reverse complement strand
CGGCTGTCGAGATTTTGACGAGGACTTGGATGATGATTGGGATGGGGTTCAGGATGGAATGGATCAATGTTCAGCCGCAGCAGGAAGCCTGCTGAATTGGTTTTCCAACAATACATCAGACCACGATCAAGATGGTTGTAATGATGAAATTGAAGATCAGGATGATGACAATGACGGGATCTTGGATTCTGCCCCCGATATATGCCCAAAAGGACCAATCGGCTGGCATTCTACTCCAACAACAGATTCCAATGCAGATGGTTGTGAAGATATCATTGGGGACATGGATGGCGACGGTGTCTCGGATGGAGATGATTATTGTCCTAATACTCCCGGGGGAATTGAAGTCAATATCAATGGATGCACACACATATCAAATGAAGGGGAAAGCAAGAATGAAACCGAAGGTGGCCAATCAATAGGGGAGGTTGGATTCTTGATTGCCCTCGGCCAAGGTAATCTGGATGCCATAGGTATAGTTCTCGGTATTTCCCTACCTTTGTTGGGTATCATCATCACATTGGGAATACGATTCAAGCGCAGAGCATATCTTAGCAGAGTCACTGGATTGATCAAGCAAGCAGGAAGCATCATGCAGGTCAATGAAGCACGTTCCTTGCTGAAGAAATCGGTCAAAAATGACCGAATATCACAGGCACAATACAATCTCTTATTGGAGGAATTGAACAATCGAGAATACGAAGTTGAAGAATCTGGTGAAGATGAAAGTACCAGTACAGACTGGAACAAGGCTGTAGCGGAAGAACTCGGTGATACATCATACAAGACTGATGAATTTGGCACTGAATGGTGGCAGGACGAGGTAGGCGTCCATTGGTATCGAGAGAAGGGCCATTCATCATGGAGCAAATGGGAAGAATCCATGCGCAAAATTTGAATGAAAGCAGAAAGAGGAACTTTTGAGGAGATATAGATGGCAGCGGGCGGAGAATCGGTTGATGAGTCTGAAATGACCCTTGCTCAGATATTCACATCTGGAGATGCGGGGGCAATCACGATGACCATCATTCTCGGAATCTTGATATTCGCAGTCTTCGCTCTAATAATATGGAAGATCATTCAACAGCGCCGCTTGTTGAGTCTCATCAATCAAATCAATCGAGTCAAGAACAGGAAAGATGTGAGAGAAGTGACCATGCGAATGAAAAAAGCGGATGGGGGATATGCTGATCAATATCAAATGGAGACTCTCACCGACCGTCTCTCCGAATTGGAACAGGTGATTGAGGACAAACTGTCTTTTGGTTGAGTGTATTGGTAAAACAACCGAACCACGGGCCCTTAATATGGTGAACATCCCGGGGAATTCATGATGCAGAGCAAAACACCCCTGTCCCAAATCGGTTTCATCATCTCGATGATATTGTCATTATCATTGTCCGGCTGTCTCGGAGTGATTGAAGACGTAGTAGATAAAACACCTATTGATGATGCCATCGATATCAAAGATGCAATCATTGATTTACCAACCGAGTGGAATTTAATTCCACCGCGTGCACCTACTTCTCCAAATCTAACGCCATTCACTGATTGTGAAGAATTGGAGACCCGTCTCAAAGAAACGATACTCGAGGAGGCAAAGGTGCAACTTCTTCAAGCAGTCGAGCAGGAATATTACTGGGGCGGGGGTTGGGCTGAAGATGATGCAATGATGGAAATGGATGGGGCCGTAGCAGATAGCGGCGCCCCCTCTGCGGGTTCTTCGGATCAGGGAACTGGACAAGCACAAGAACAACGAAATGAAGGGGAAGATTTCTCTGGAACCAATAATCAGGAAGAGGGAGTCGATGAGGCTGATTTCATCAAGACAGATGGATTTCATATTTACATCCTTAATGATGGAATATTGACCATCTTGGGAGTTCCTGAGTACGGCCAGATCACCTTTGAATCCGAGATGGAGGTTGAGGGCAATGTTCGAGAGATGATGTTGGATGGTGATAGATTGGTTCTACTTTCAACAGTTAGTGGGTGGCATCTCGATGATGATGACCCACTTCGATCCCTCATCATGGATGATGAAGTGGAGTATTGGTGGCGTTCTGACACCTTGACTAAATTCACTGTCATTGATATCAGCAATCGCTCAGCACCTGAACCGGTACGAGAATTGTACATCGAGGGTTATTACATGACTGCTCGCGAAGTAGACGGCACTGTTCGTATGGTGAATCATGGGTGGATGAACATTCCAGGAATCCAGACATGGTTAGAGTATTCAGACGATTATTGGCGACTTGATTGGGATGACCCGGTGAGAGAGGTCTTGAGAGAGCAAGCAGCGTGGCAAGCAATGCAGAAGAATGAGCGTGCAATGCAGAACATCAGTCTCTCTGATTTTGTACCACAGGTGTATGAACGCAACAGCGACACCATCACCTCACATCTCATGACTGATGAGGGGTGCAATGATTTCATCACCAGTGAAGATGGAATGAGTAGAGGAATCACTTCGATAATGACATTGGATCTCAATAGTGATGACTTTTCCTTCGAAGCGGATCATCTGATCAGTAATTGGCCAATCGTGTACGCCAGCAATGATGTCATGCTGATAGTGGAACAGGCGCAGGATTGGTGGTGGTTCTGGGGTAATGATGAACTTGATGAAACCACCAATATACATAGTTTCGATATTGCTGAAGGCGGTCAGACCACATATGCAGGAAGTGGGCGAATCAATGGAACCGTCCTCGACCAATTCTGCCTTTCAGAGTTTGAAGGTGAGGTTCGAGTCGCCAGCACGACTGGGCAATGGAACCGATGGTGGATGGCAGACCCAGAACCCATGGAGAACCACGTTTACATTCTTGAGCAAACACAGGACAGTGCCGGGAACAATACCTTGGAGGAAGTGGGGCATCTAGGTGGAATCGCGCAGAATGAACGAATCTGGAGTGCACGATTCGTTGGGGAAATGGCATATATCGTCACCTTTGAACAGATAGACCCACTTTGGGTCATCGACCTTTCAAATTCGTCCACTCCAACAATTCTCGGTGAACTTGAGGTACCAGGCGTTTCAACATACATCCACCCACTTGGGGGCGGCCATCTACTTACCATTGGTATTGGACCTTCGAATGCTGATGGAACCGGCCTCGATTGGTCAAAGACACAACTTTCCTTGTTCAATGCATCCAATGCGACAGATCCTACACTTGAGAGTGTTATTGGCCTCAGCCCGGTAATTGATACTGATGATGGTTGGTCATGGGGGTATTCAGAGGCGACATATGAGCACAAAGCCTTCCAGTATTGGGCTCCCAAAGGAATGTTGGCAGTACCGATGACAACCTATCGTTACAAGTATTGGTACGATGATGATGGCGACTATCAGTGGAAATACAATTGGGTATCGAAACTCATGATAATCAATGTTTCAGCAGGCGATAATCTGACCGTTCATGGCGAAGTAGACCATTCTGAATTCTATACTGGTAGTCATTACTGGTGGGACAGTACAAGTATTCGCCGTTCGATATTCATGGGCGATTACATCTATGCAATTTCTCATGCAGGAATAACAGTGACGAATCTGACTACGATGGAAACAGTCGATTCTCTGGTTTTGAGAGAAGCTGTTGATGATTATTACTACTATGGAGATGGTGGCGCGGTTTCTGAAGAAGGGACCTCATCTGACCCAGATGAGGAAACCAAGGAAGATGACTCGTAGCCCGGCAAAAGATACAACACCCCCATCCCTGAATTGGTACCGTGATAGACAGACTCCTGTTGTACAGCGCCTACGCCATCGGCGCGGGACTAACCATCATCTTGCTCAGATATGCATGGGTGTGGTGGACTCGTGTTCGCCCTAGAGTGCCGGAACTGCATCGTGAGTGGTGGAGTGATTGTGCCGAGTTGGGGCATGCTGAAATCAATGGAGACGCCATCGAGATAACAAATGTTAGAGATTTCACTTGGCGGAGTTCAAAGGATCATGATGTGAAATGGGTGACCAAGAATGTCGATGCTACCAAGATCAAAGATGTTTGGTTCATCATCGACCACTTCCATCGCCTTAGGGCGTTGGCACATACCATGATCAGTTTTGAGTTTGAAGATGGCGAGGTTCTGACCTTTTCCTTTGAAACCAGAAGAGAACTAGGAGACAAGTATCACCCTTGGGATGGAATGTGGCGGGGTTTCGAACTATACCTGTTGGTTGCTACAGAAAGAGATGCTCTTCATCTACGGACCAATGTCAGAAAGCATAAGGTGCACATGTATCGTGTTCAGTCCCCTGAAGGAAAGGACAAGGCCCTTCTTGTCCAATTATGTAAACGGATGAATGAATTGAAGGTCCGACCGGAATGGTATCATACGCTATCAGCATCATGCACCACGACAATCGTTTCTCAGGTCAATCAAGTGACCCCCGGTCGTATTCCTTTCACATGGAGAGCGCTTCTTCCAGGGCACGCGGCAAGAGCCGCCTTCAAACTTGGATTGGTGCAGGATTGGGGCGGATATGCTGAAACTCTTCAAAAGAGTAGGATAGACGAGAATGCACAAGCATGGAATGGCGAAAGTGACTTCAGTCATCACATCAGAGAAACACTTCCACCACCGTCCTGAGTCCGAAAGGTGCTTGAATAGAACATGCGCGCGAGCAAATGAGAAAGATGGCCAATCCGAGTGTAGACAACCGTCAGGAGAATCTCATCAAGAAATGGGTGATGCGTCAATATTGGCGAGTTCAGCAGTCTCAAGCCTTCATCAGCATTGGCTTTTGGGCAACCACACTGACTTTATTGATATGGCCATATGTGCGTTGGCGTTTCAAAGCCGAGGAAACAACTCTTGGTCTAGCCAATACCTATTGGGGATTGTCTTCAATATTCATTGGAGTCATGGTCATTGTTCTTTTCATCGGCTGGGTTTATGATCGAGTTCTAGGACTGTGGATTGAATGGCGTAGTGTAGATACTGAACGCAACCCATTCATGACCTATGCATTATCACCGACATGGATGATGTCAATGGCCATGCAAGCAGAGATTCTCAAGCGTGTAGCAAGTGATGATGAGAATGTCGTTGCACAAGCGGAATGGGTCCACGAGTGGTGCCGCACTCAATCAGGGGAGGAGATATTTGCCCGAACAGTGCAGAAATGGGATGAATTCATGCCAACTCCAACCCCTGATTTCTGGTTCCTTGAGAAAGGCGCGGTAGAGAATGCTCGCAAGCTTAAATTTGATGACAACAATTAGAATTACCAAGATATGATTCTCAAAGGATAGTGTTTCAATTCTATATCAGTGGACCGTCGCGATTATACAGGTTTGGCTTGAGCCCAATACGGGCCAGTCCACAGAGGTAAGATGATGCGTACCGCCATTCTTGTCATAGGATTCAAGCGCCTGCATTATTTTGAACAGACCCTTGAGAGCCTGGAGAGATGTCCTGAGAGTCAGACTTTAGATTTTCATTTCTATCTAGATGGAGGCAAAAAGTCTCGGCAAGAAGAATTGAAACAGATGATTGATGCATCATCGATCAAATCAAAACACATAGTATGTAGAGAATCTAATTATGGAATCGGACGGCATTTGATAGGTGCCCGAAGGGATCTGTTCGATGGGTTGGGATATGATCGCTTGATTCTCTTTGAGGATGATATGATACTGTCTCCAACCTATATCACTACAGTCTTGAGGTTGAGTGATTGGGCACATCAATATGACAACGTAGGCACAGTCATGGGATACAATCTGAACAATACCGACAAGGAGACCCAGCACAAGGATCTGGCCAAGGTAATTGCAACAAATCGCCATTTCTGGGGCTATTGCATCACCCGCAAGGTCTGGGATGATATCAAACACGTTCTCTATGAATACGAGGAGGAATACCTCGACGGAGTCCCATATCAGAAGAGAAACCACAAGCGCATCCGCCGTAAGTTCATGCACCATTGGATGAACCAGAAGCGTCGTGTATATTCAGGAGAGGTATTGGAGATTCCAGAAGAAGCAATCACTCCACCCTTTGCTGATGATAAACAGAACAAGAATACACCAACCAGTCAGGATGCCATGACTGCTTTAGGATTATGGAATGGGGGATATGCTAGACTGACCACAGTGGTTCCTAGAGCCAGATATATCGGGATTCAAGGCTTTTCTTTTTCTCCACGCGTCTATCGGAAGCAAGGATTTGACACTCAGGTGACTTTTGAATTCGTTGAGGAAGACTTGGCTTTGGAGGAGTTCGATCTCCATATCAAGGATGAAGATGGGAACTGGATCAAGCCCACGATGTATGAGTGAGTGATTCAATGCCTCCGATCGATGTATTGGTGGTTGGTATCGGCCGTTGGGGAGAGCGGCATCTTGCAACACTCAAGGAAATGCAGGATGATGGCGAAATAGGGAAACTGTACGCCTATGATATCGATTATACTCGAAAAGAAGTTGTTGAGCGTTATGGGGCAATATGGTCGTCAAACATTCGCCAGCCAGGAATTGCTGCTGTTGTTTCAACAACTTCAGCTTCACATTTCGAAGTTGCCAGTTGCTTGATTGCTGAAGGAATGCATGTGTTGATTGAAAAGCCGATGGCCCAGAATCTTGCAGATGCCAATGCCTTGATGAATGAAAGTCTTGCTAATGGAGTAGTCATTGAAACGGGGTTGTTGCTGAGACATCACCCTGCTATCAAATATGCTAGATTGTTGATAGCGGAAGGTGAGATAGGAGAAATTGAAAGAATCAACTGCTCCAGACATTCTTCAAGAATTGGGAGAGATGATGAATCCATCATAGATGTATTAGCCATTCATTACCTTGATATCTGCTGCCATCTCCTTCATGAAGCAGAGCCAGATCAAATCAATGCCAACATCGAGAATCTAGATTCAGGAACATTTTGCAGTATAGCAATGGAGTTCAAACCTGGGATTGAAGCGCTGTGCGAAGTATCATGGGGAGCGCGGGAAGATGTCCGGAGATTAGAGATATCAGGAACTCAGGGCACCATCGAGATAGACTTTTCAAAACATGACAGTCTGTTCATTGGTGAGGAAGAAATTCCTCTTGCTGATTCAACTTCCCCTCTGAAAGCAGAATTGAGGAATTTTATTTCTCAAATTGCATTAGGAAGTGACCAGATTTCGATGATTGGGCGTTCAGCACTACGAAGTGTGTCATGGAAAGACAGGGTCTTGATCACCAGTGCTGATGTGATGGGAATGCAAGAGCATTGAAGAATCGACAGCATCTCGCCGTTGTATGCGCTGTTCCGTGTGTTGCTGTTTACTTGGCGGAGCCGCTCTTGCTGGTATTGTTGCAGGATGGCAATGGACGCTGATGATAGGCTTCTGGACCTGGATGGCTACGACGATTGCTTTGGTGCTGCTTTGGACAGCAATGAATCTACAGGTGGTTTCTGAATCTCTCGGAATAAACCCGTTGCGAATCACTTCATGGACTGTTTTTGTGATGCTGTTCTTTGCATTCTTTTTCCTCTACCAATCGACATTTGCATTTCCTACCATTCCTTCGATCATACTTGGGATATTGACCGCAGGATCTGGTTGGTGGACGTATTACACTCTTGAACCAGCCAAGGCGTGAAGATGATGGCTACATTTGCAGATCATCCCGAGATTCCAGAAGCACTGGAAAATCTTCTCAAAGAGGGAGTCAGCACTGTTTTTCTGAAGGCAGATTGTACTGCAAGGGTGAAACAAGGCCATATCTCAGCAATCAGCTTGGATGAAATTGAAGGTGAAGAATGGAACACTTCTGCACTTCGAAGTTTGGTGGAAGCGTTAGAAAGCATCGTGGAGAATAATTCCGAACGGTCGGATTGTTTTCTTGAGATAGATAGGAATGGGTGCAAAGTGTTTCAGATTGGAGATCTCAGGGTCACCTGCGCGTGGCCACCATTTGCAGATGCATATGAGGTCACAGTTGTCAGGCCAGTCACTAAACTCAGCCTTCCAGAATATGAGTTACCAGAAGCCCTCCTCAAACGATTGGCAGATCATCATCGCGGCGTATTCATTTCCGGCCGTCCAGGGTCTGGAAAGACAACCTTGGCTCAGGCCATAGCCGAACATCTCGATGAAGAGATTGGAGCGATGGTGAAGACAATGGAGGCCCCAAGGGACCTACAATTACCACCTCGAATCACGCAATATGCGCCTTTAGAGGGAGATCTTGAAAAAACTGCAGAGATTATTTTCTTGGTACGCCCAGATTTCGTCATTTTTGATGAGGTGCGAAGAGCCAGGGATTTCGAGATATTTGCTGATGTCCGCCTTGCCGGTGTTGGATTGTTGGGAGTCACCCATGCCAATTCTGCATTGGAAGCGATTCAACGACTCATAGGTAAGGTTGAGCTTGGGTTAGTGCCGCAGGTACTCGATACTGTCCTTCATGTGGAGAAGGGTGAGATTTCTCAGGTTCTTGAATTGAGGATGACAGTGAAACCACCTTCTGGCATGCAGGAAGAACTTGCCCGTCCTGTGGTTGAAATAGTCCGTTTCCCTGATGGAAAAGTATTGTTTGAGATGTTCGCTTTTGGTTCTGAAATAGCCGTAGTTCCAGTTGGAGACAAGGCCAATAAAAGTCCAGTATTGAAAATGGCCCGTATCGAGATGACAAAGAGCCTCAGAGATTACCTTGCCATCAGTGCTTTAGAAGTAGATATTCAAAGTGAGAGAAACGCAACAATCTATGTTCCTGATAGCATGATAGGCTCAGTGGTGGGCCAAGGTGGAGCGATGGTCAAAGAACTTGAAGAAGAATATGACCTTAGATTCCAGATCAAGGGATTGAAGACCATCCCTCGTAATCTTGATCGTATACCAGAGGAACATAGTGGAAACTGGGATCTCCAGAGTCAACGTTCCATGGGTGGAAGACAATGGGAACAGCATAGCGATTCTAACAAGAGTAAAAGGCGAAAAGGAAGGAAAAGACGCTGAATATTTCTCCGACGCGTTAAAATCCGAACCCTGTTGTGCAGTACCGTGGCAGCCGAAGTGACCTTGTTTCTATCAGCCTCAGCCATCAGTGCAGCCAGTAACTGGGCCTCATGGCATTTGGTTTGGAGACATGAAGGGACAGGCGAACAGAAACGTGAACTCAAAGATACCCTGTTCTGGATATTATTCTCCTATCTTCTTCCATTTCTCCCATTCGTGTTCATCATGTTGGGTGAAGAGGGTAGCGAATCCATCGGGCCGTTGTTGACCAAATGGTCATTGAGCATTCTATGCGTTCTTCTTGGGGTGTTGATGTCTGGTCAAGCGATGTCCAGTTGGTCGTGGAAACAAAAGAACAAGACAGACGCGTTACCTGAGCATGCAATGAAGCATTTCAATTGGACCATGGGGTTGACCGCTACAGCCGGCATCGTCTGGTTGATACTTCTGTTTTGGCTCGTGATTTGAGAAATCCTTCTCGTCCGAGGGTTGATGAACAGTGCCGTGACGCCCGATATTGATGGCATCCGGCGATGGTAGTGGAAGGGCCCCAGTGGTCATTCTTACTGAACAGAGCAATGTGACCAGTGGAATTGAGGTGCAAGAGAAACTTGTGTCAGCAGCACTGGCACTAGGGAATATAATTCGAAGCACCTTTGGCCCTCGTGGATTGGATAAGATGCTGTACAAGAGTGATGGGAACACAGCGGTGACTAATGATGGGGCCAAGATAATCTCTGAATTATTGGTAAAACATCCCGCCGCCAAAGCATTGGTTTCACTTGGCCATTCTCAAGAGAGCACATGCGGCGATGGAGTCACAGGTTGTCTTCTGCTGGCTACTGAATTGATGAGAGAAGCCGGGAGATTATTGAAAAAAGGCCTCCACCCATTGATCATCATTGAAGGATGGCGACAAGCATTGAAAATCACGCTTGATGTGATAGCGGGTAGTAAGTCTTCCATCAACTCAGTGAATATCTCTGCCGTTGCTGCAACTTCTTTGGTTGGGAAAGGTGCAGAGGGCGCTCTTGACACCCTCTCTTCATTGGTGGTTTCAGCAACGTTGGAAGTGGCAGCATCATTACCTGAAGACACGAGCGTGATGGCAGAACTCATCCTCATGAATAAGGCAAAACGTGGTTCCATGCATGACAGTAGATTGGTCAAGGGAGTGATACTAGAGAAACGCCTCGCCAATGACAAGATTCCACGGAATCTGGAATCAGTCCCTGTTGTATTGTTGACTTGCCCACTTGAATTTGAAGGTCCAACTAGGGATAGTGAGATTGAGATCACAGACCCACAGCAACTTACAGCATTCATTGATGCGGGCGAGAAATTTCTCGATGAGATATGTGAGCAGATACTTTCGACTGGAGCCAAAGCAGTATTCACAACTGGTGGAGTTGATCCAAGAGTGCTTCATTCCCTGTCAGAACGAGGAGTATTCGTTCTTTCTGACTTGGATCAAATCGAATTGAAGAATCTTTCAGGAGCGACTGGTGCTGAGATGGTTGATTTATTGAGAAGTTTGACTATTGATGACCTTGGTGAAGCAGGCGTCATTCACGTTGAGAGAAGAGAGGGTGTCGAGGATATTGAAGATAGAATAACCATTGACATATGTCCTGAACCAACAATTGTGACCATTGAGGTAGGTGGGGCAAATGACCTTGCTACTGAAGAAGTGATACGGGGATTGTATGATTCTTTGAAAGCGACAACACTGGCATTCAGAGATGGCTATGTAGTGAATGGAGGAGGCCACATCCATTGCAGCGCAGCATTGGCGATTCGTAGTATGGCAGAAGGTTCAGCAGGAAGAGAAAGATTGGCAATGGAATCATTCGCCAGAGCACTGGAGACAATACCGTTCACACTGGCGAGTAATGCTGGTAAGGAAGGCCTGGACACGGTTCTAGAATTGCGGGCAACACTTCGTAATGAGCCGCAATCAGTCGTTGGAATAATGTCAAATGGAGAGGTTGGAGAGGTTCCAGAAGTTTTAATTCCAGCGGAATCACTGATATCAGCGATAACTG
>CALCOQ010000025.1 GCA_937897005.1 uncultured euryarchaeote | reverse complement strand
GCGCAATGCATCCGAAACCACACTTGGTGGAGCCATAGGAATCCCTACGCATATGACCGCTGACAATAGATTATCATGGTAATCAATACCTTCAGACAAACGTCCACCAAAGACTCCAGCAACCAGTACCTTACGGCCACGTTGACGTTCTTCCTCAAGTTCTGAAAGCAATTCATCTGCCTGCGTCTTACTCCAACTCGAGTCCTCGAAGATGACTCGACCGACTCTCCATCGATGCTCCTTGATGTACTCATTCAGTTGTGCGTATGAGGGAGCGAAAACTGCTACATGTCCCGTTGTTGAGTTGATAAGAGACTCGATGTGAGACCTGATACGGCTGGTATTCTCAGTTCCCCTGCCTGACCATTTCGTGGTCACATCCTCAGCGATAGCGACCGGTCTGTTCTTGGCCATGAATGGAGAGTCGTAGGAATGCTCACTCTTACGTGCTGAAGGTACAGCCAACAAATCGGCGTACATCGAAGGAGGGTGAAGTGTTCCCGACATCAATATCGAACCTCGCACCTGTTCCAGTATCGGTCCTGATACAACACCAGCATCCAACAGGTGGGTGGTCACTGTTCCCGATTGGGATTTTGAGTCGAAACGCATGACCAAGGCAGCATCTTTCCCCCATTCAACGAGAACATTCAACATCGCTGCCAATCTGGTACAGGCCAGTTCCTTTTCTTTGTCTTCATCTGAGTCATCGACATCGATGGTGACACCTGCCAATGATTCGGCGAATTCTTTGAGCCCATGTTTACCTGAACTGGATGATACAGCAGCGGCACCCAACTTTGTCTGCACGCCTGATTGATTGACCATAGCGATCGATTCTTTGACCACATCGAGTAATTCAGAAACTTCTATCCGCATTTCAGTTCTCTTCTCTTTCGAATCTCTGGGCTTCATAGCTCCTGCTGTCTCGGACTGATTCAACCTCTGGTTCAATTCTCGAAAGAGAACAACCACCTTACTACGCAACATCTTCAGAACCTCCAAGGCCCAGATGATGGTATCGCTGGAATCCGAACCTAGTTCGACATTGGTTCCAGCGTACTCCTCCATCTCAAAACCAGCATTTCTCACCATCTCTGGGGTCAGGCGGCGCTCCAATCCACGCCTGATTCGGTCTGGAAGGTTGTGAGCCTCATC
>CALCOQ010000024.1 GCA_937897005.1 uncultured euryarchaeote | reverse complement strand
CGACTTGGAAAGGATTCTACTGGTGGTTCTAGGAGCGAGATGATGGACCTTGCTACCTGCATCCTGATGTTGTCCCTCTCCCGAATATGCAACTGAGATGATATCAGCATGCGCACCTTCTCCCTTGAGGATGACCGCAGGATATTTCATCGTCAACTTGGAACCAAGATTCCCATCCACCCATTCAATACTGGCATTCTTGTAGGCTATACCGCGCTTGGTGACCAGATTGTAGACATTTGCTGACCAGTTCTGAATGGTTGAATAACGGATATGTGAACCTTCCTCAGCAATCAATTCAACAACCGCAGAATGTAATGATTCAGTAGAATATGTCGGGGCTGTACAACCTTCGACATAGTGAATACTACTCCCTGCTTTTGCAATGATCAATGTCCTCTCGAACTGCCCCATGTTCTTGGCATTGATACGGAAATAGGCCTGCACCGGCATTTCAACATGGACACCTTCAGGAATCACCAGGAATGAGCCACCTGACCACACTGCGGTATTGAGAGCAGAGAACTTGTTATCGCTGTAGGGAACAACACTGCCGAAATACTGCTTGACGAGGTCCTCATACTCCCTCAGCCCACTATCCATGTCAAGGAATATCACTCCCTGTTCCTCCAGATCATCACGAATGCTATGGTAGACAGCCTCTGACTCATACTGAGCCGTGACTCCACCGAGCCATTTCTGTTCGGCATCTGGAATACCCAATCTATCGAAGGTACGCTTGATTTCATCAGGTACTTCCTCCCAAGATTTCTCGGTTCCAGCACTGGATTTGAGATAATAGCAGATATTATCGAAATTGATACCATTCAGCATTTCGCTGTTTCCCCAATCAGGCATTGGTCGCTCGATGAAATGATGATAGGCCTTGACGCGAATATCGGTCATCCATTGAGGTTCTTTCTTGATTGCACTGATATCTCGAACCACTTGTTCACTCAACCCCGAATCAAAACGAATGGTTGCGTTTTCAGAATCATGGAAACCATAGCGGTAATCACCAACCGCGTCTCTCGCCTGCTCCTTCATGACAACACCTCAGCAGTGCCTGCTGGTTGCAACCAATCGTAGCCCTTCTCCTCAACTTCAAGAGCCAATTCAGGACCACCGACTTTTGCAATGGCGCCATCTATCATGACATGAACATATGTTGGCTTGAGGTGATCGAGCAATCTCTGATAATGTGTAATGACCAGACAGGAAGAATTCTCCGCCACACTGTTGATTCCTGTCGCCACGGTTCGAAGAGTGTCGATATCCAATCCTGAATCAGTTTCGTCAAGTATCGCCAACTGTGGAGACAACAACAGCATCTGAAGAATCTCCAAGCGCTTCTTCTCTCCACCAGAGAAACCATCGTTGACATACCTCGCAAGGAATGAACGGTCTACTCCAAGAGCCGCCATGGCTTCCTTCATCTGTTTCCTCAACTCCTTGTTGGATGGTGCTTCATCACCGCGAACCGCCTGAACTGATTTCCGCAAGAATGTACCAACCTGCACACCTGGAATCGCTTGAGGATACTGAAAAGACAAGAACATTCCAGCGCGTGCCCTCTCCCAGACCTCCAATTCTTCCAATGGGCGGCCAAGATATCTGACTGAACCACTTGTGATCTCATAATCTGGATGTCCCATCAAAGCATGAGCGAGAGTTGATTTCCCAGCCCCGTTTCTCCCCATGATTGCATGAATCTCTCCTTTCCTCATCTCCAATGAAAGCCCTTTGATGACATGATTCCCATCAACTTCAACGTGAATATCCTCTATGCTCAACAGCGGGACAGGCATGTGTATCGGCCCTATGGACCGGCGCATCATTCATCAATGTGTGTATATCGCGGAATTCGTCATTCTACGCTGAATGTTGAATACTGACACATACATTCGTTGAAAAGGCAGTGTCCACCCGAAGATGCATGGCAGATGATGACCTGGTTGAGTGGTACCGTTCTCAAGCAACTGATTCAATAGATGTCGAAGCTGAAAAGAGAATTGCAGAAGCTATTCCTGCCATTCAAAGAATACGTTTGCAAGCCGCTTCTCTAAGCGAATTGATAGAGACCAACAAAGAAGACTTCCTGATGGCCTGTTTCGTCAGATTGGGTGCTGTTGCTGCTGCCTTGCAAGGACATGGCGGCGGAATAGATGTCGTTTCTCATTCCCACACTGATGACGGGCTCGATATAGTGCTCGACTTGACTGGGGCATGCCTCTCATGTGGCGCTGCACCTGGAACTTTGACCGGTGTGAAGAACGACCTCGAGGATGACCCTGAAATCAGTAGAGTAAGATTCAGCACAGCACTGTTGGACACATTCGATGAACTCGGCAGAGAATTCATCCTAAAGCACGGAAATGTCGAGTTTTGTTGACTCAATCCTTCCGTAGCGACTTCATAAGGCCATTCGCCATCATCATCTCAATAGAACGCAAATGACCTGCAACAGTTGATCTTGACAAGTCAAGTTGATGAGATAGTTCGACCAGACTGATTCTCCTCGGATTCTCAAAATAGCCTGCCGTATGTGCGGCAATGAACACTTTCGACTGATGCTCACTGATTCGTGAAATCATTTCCTCGCCAGATTCCTGAGACTCCTCGACCACCGAGATTCTTGTCGGTTCTTTCCACAACTTGAAGCCTTCAACCATTGACTTGACACCAGACGGCGCTCCTCTGAGCAACAAAGTGGCACCCTGAGAACCTATCACCGAATCAGGCATGACTACTGCATCAACTATCACACTACCAATACGCCCTAATTCATGATGATTCTTGGCCATCAAGGTATGCACCACATGGCCATTGACTCTGCGACTATGGAAATGGCTCTCCAATTCCATGAAAGAAATGCCTGAAATTTCTTCAATGGACTTGCCCTCCTTGAGCACGACATCATAGACCTGCCGAATCCAATCGCCCTGGCCCTCTTGAAACAATGAGGCCACCAAAGTGAGTCTGTCAACCACTTCCAATAACTCATTCAATGAAGAATTTACTATTGCAGCCGCAGAATAGTGTAAGCGAACTTCGCGCATGGGCTTGCGCAGGTCTCCACATTCATAAGTATGTACAATTAATGTGTACCTTCTTCGCATAGATTTCTCTTGAGTGCTTACTACCGAAGGCGCATTGAAGGTGATGCTCGCCCGCTTGTCCATGACAACCCACTTGGAGGGTCATCGTCCAGCACCAGAATCCTGTCGAGAGCAGGATATTGGACGCTTTGAGATTCTTCATAGTGACGGGAGAGCACGACTCGGGAAGATCCATACCCGACACGGACCATTACATACACCTGCATTGTTACCAGTGGTCAATCCGAACATCCGCACCATTGAACCAAGAGAGATGTGGAACAGATGGGGTATTGAGGGCCTGATAACCAATTCATACATCATCTGGAAACATGAAGAATTGAGTCAGAAGGCAAAGCAGGATGGAGTTCACCAACTGATCAACTATCCGGGAGTGGTGGTCTGCGATTCAGGAACCTTTCAATCCTATATCTATGGAGATGTAGAGGTCAAGGTTGAGGAGATCATTCGTTTCCAGAAGGAAATCGGCGTGGATGTTGCTACGATGCTTGATGTCTTCACTAGACCTGACATGTCTCGGGAAGAAGTGAAGAAGGGAGTGGAATTGACTGTAGAGAGAGCACAGCCATCTCTACTTGCTGCTGATGGAATGATGGTGAATGGACCAATACAAGGTGGCTTGGAATGGGACCTTCGAGAACTGTCCGCCACTTCAATGTCTGAACATGGATTCAGCATTCATCCAATCGGAGGAATCGTTCCAGTGATGGAACAACAACGCTATCTTGAACTCCTGAAAGTCATGCTCTCATCGATGCCTCATCTACCTCAAAATCGGCCCGTGCATCTCTTTGGCTGTGGTCACCCGATGCTTTTTCCAATGGCCATCGCACTCGGAGTCGATCTTTTCGATTCTGCAGCATATGCATTGTTCGCCCGAGACGACAGGCTGCTTACTCCGTGGGGAACGGTGAAACTGGAAGGTCTTGAGCACTGGCCGCTGACAACTCCCTCATTGTTCGGAACAACTCCCGAACAGGTAAGAGCAATGGATGATGGCAGCCGCTGTAGGATTCTGGCTGAACATAATCTCGATGTCAGCATCGCCGAACTGGATAGATGTCGTCAAGCGGTCACAGATGGCACCATCTGGGAGTTGGCTGAGACGAGAAGCCAACAACATCCTGCTCTCAGAGAAGCATTCCTCTGGTTGAATACTCTCTCGAAAAGTAGCGAGAAGACTGATGACGAGAATCGATGGAACAAAGCCCATGAATGGATTTTGGAAGCCAATGTCGCCCAACGTGGGGGTGGAGTTAGATTCATTTCCCACGAAAGCAATAACCGGCCATGGGTCGAGGTAGCGAGAAAATTACTCCATCAAAGGTGGAAGGCAAGCAGCGAAGGGAATAATGTCCTGATATTCTATGGACGCTCTGGACCATGGCGAGAGAAGGTAGGGTCATTGGTCAGAAGGATACGTGCCCAGACCTCAGACATCGAAATTCTGGTTCACACCCCGATTGGACTACTCCCGTGGGCACTGGAAGACCTCAATCCCTTTGCCCATATCCAGGGTTCCAGTATGTTGTATAGAGAAGAGCCGAAATTGGAATGGTGCAAGAGAGAACTGTCCAACATGAATCTGGAACCTGAGAAAATCATGCTTCTTGATATGAATAACAAAAGCGAACTCATGGATGCAATAATACTTGAATTCCCAGAATTACAACTGCATGAAGACCACGAACAGAGTGATGAAGATATTCGCACGATTGAGATTGAACAAGGCATTGCAAGATTAGCATTGTTCGCAAATCTCGATCCAAGCATTGCGGTTCAGGAACTGGTTGGATGCACTTTCATCCATACCAGAACAGGGAGGGTCAAGAATATCCTGCTGAATGACGGCAGGCACATCGCTTCACCGCGAATGAGAGATGGTGGATTGAGTATGACTGCAATCGGTGCCGAATGGATACATTCGTTCCGAAAAGAGCCGCTTCCTGAAGAATTCGAGAACGAGGTACTGGAAATGAATACCCACAAGGGGCCTCCATGGGTGGTCATTGACTCAGATGCGGTTCCATTCGTCAAGGAAGGAAGGAACGTTTTTCACGGCTTCGTCAAAGCCGTGGACAGTTGGCTTCGACCGGGAACATACTGTCATGTCGTCGATGAAGATTGTCAATTGGTTGGGCACGGAACATGTATGAGCACCATCAATGGAATGAAAGACCATAACAAAGGTGTGGCGATCAAGATTCGGAACGGAATCAAATGATAGGGCTCGATATACGGCCCGAAGGGCCGACCACTTCAAGGACCGTCTGTTCAGTCGATTGGTTCGGTGGTTCTTACGGAGCACGTCATCCAGACCCAAGGCCTGACCAAGGCATATGGTCCACACATCGCCCTCGACTCGATGGACCTCAAAGTGCAGAAGGGGGCAACAGGGCTGCTTGGACCTAATGGGGCTG
The DNA here is from genome assembly GCA_937897005.1 of uncultured euryarchaeote. Lineage (GTDB taxonomy): Archaea > Thermoplasmatota > Poseidoniia > Poseidoniales > Poseidoniaceae > UBA226. Next base: position 1,639 of record CALCOQ010000024.1, on the reverse strand, counting down.
GGAAATCCACGCTCATCAAGACCTTGCTGGGATTGATTGTCGCAAGCGAAGGTGGTGGGACTGTCCTAGGATACGATATCCGTAACGAAGGAGTGGAGATTCGCAAAAGGATTGGATACATGCCAGAATATGATTGCCTCAATCCAGACCTGACCGCTATCCATCAGGTCACCTACTCGGGAGAACTACTGGGAATGAACCCAAAGGTTGCCACTCAGAGAGCCCACGAAGTTCTGGAATACGTCGGATTACGTGACCAACGCTACCGCGAGGTCGGCACCTTCTCCACCGGTATGGCTCAAGCAGCAAAACTAGCGACCTCTATCATTCATGACCCCGAACTGTTGATCGCTGATGAACCGACCAATGGCCTCGATAGTCAATCCCGTAAATTCATGCTCAATACCGTTAAACAGATTGTCGGGGAAGGGGGACGAAGCCTATTGATGGCAAGCCACTTGATGGACGATGTAGAAAATGCCTGCGACCGGATCGTGATGTTGCACGAGGGGAAACTGATCGCTCAAGGCAGGATTGAGGATCTGAAAGCAATAGACAGAGAAGTCGAGATACATGCGTGGGGTGGTGCCAGTAAACTGGAGGAACACCTCTCAGATTCGGGCCTGAAAGTGAGGAGGACCGGCAGGGTCCTGCGGGTGATCAGAGAAGACGAAACGACCTATGACCAAATCATCGAATCCGCAGATGCAACATCTTGTCAGATTCGTAGGATGCACGACCATGAGGCTAGTCTGGAAGACCTTTTCCTTGTCATCATGGAAAGGTTGGGATATGAGGTGAAGAGTTCCAAGGACCTGTTTTCCTCCACTCCTTCAGCGCGTAAGGTGGACTCACCAGGAGAAGTGCTACCATGAATGAGGATGGCGAGGTGGGAGATATTGATGCTGAATTCCTCGGGCAGGAAGGAAAGGCAGTCTCAGGTGCTTCCCGCATGGAGGCAGCTTATGGTTCAGGAGATGGAGATGACGACCTGACCGCACAGGTGGCCAAGACAGGAGTGGTCGCAGGCACCATCTTCGACACCACATATCGACCATGGAGGGGTGAATTGAATCCACGATGGATGCGCAATTGGTCGATACTCAGGCATCATCTACTCGGTTTCGTCAAGAAGGGACACAGACCTTGGAGCATCTGGATGAAACTAGCATTGTTCGGTTGTCTCATCGGATCGATGGGGGACCTTGCAATGGCATTTCTGGGCACGGTCATCGGCGATTCGGACCTGTATCGCTTGTTCGGTGCCAGCCGCGGTAATCTATACGGGCACGTTCTTGGTTTCTTCCCGCGTAATGCTCTCTGTTTTCCACTGATAGCAGCCCTCTTGATCGGTGGAATGATCTCGGAGGACAGGAGACACGGAACCAGTGCGATTTACTTCTCAAGACCAATTGAAAGAAGGGATTACACAGCCATGAAATTCCTGACCGTGGCAATCGTTCTCTCGATACTGATAGTCGGAACTCTGGCCATATACTACCTTGGAGACATCCTGCTGAGAGGTGAGGGCTGGTCGTGGTTACTAGATACCTTCCCGATGTTCCTCGCTGCTGCATTGGCAGGATTCTTGCTGGTATTCACCTACACCAGTATAGGATTGGCATTATCGAGCGTGAGT
>CALCOQ010000023.1 GCA_937897005.1 uncultured euryarchaeote | reverse complement strand
TATTCAGCACGGAAGTGGCTGGTCAAGGAATCAACGATGATCATCTTCACATTCAACCCTGAAGATAACCGCTTTATCTCATCAACCAACAACATCTGGTGTGCAGAATTGTATGCACGTGCAACATGTATTCTCTTCAGTACTTCCGCAGGATCAAGGCCCTGCCCTCTCGCCATCTGGGTGATTCTCTCCGGGCGAAATGTATCTTCTGTATCAATGTAGAAAACATCTCCATCCAAGCCACCTTCTGCTATTGGTAGTGAGCAATTGACGGCTAGTTGGTGTCCGATCTGGGTTTTTCCTGAGCCGAATTCACCGTAGACCTCTACCAAGGCCTGGGTCTCGAAACCACCACCAAGAAGGTCATCTATTGACTGTACCTTGCTCGTTAGTTTCAGGACTTCGCGGCGGCGTTCCAATAGTGCCTCACCACTGATGAAGCCACCGATATTCGCCATCTTCTTGGCGGACATGATGATCTTACCCGCTACTGCTTCTCCCAGTTCTGCAGCTTCTGCCAGCGCTGAAGGCGTCATCACTGCGATTGCCAGTAGTTCCTCAAAACCTGCATCGCGTAGTTTCTCTGCGGTTGCTGGACCCACTCCAGGTAGATCCACGATGGTCGGTTCGCTCGCCTCTACTTCTTTGCTCAGTGGTATCACCTCGGTCTCGGCATCATCGATGTCTCCCTCATTGCTTTCATCAGTTTCGTTTGAAGTCTTTGTTTTGCTTTTACTTGCCATGCTTCCATCTCCTTGTTGCAGGGTCCTCTTCGTCCAACCTATATGAGCAGAAGCAGCAGAGTGCTGTAAGACATGAAGGTGTACAGAGGAACGTGGTGCGTCTCAGTCTTTCATTCTTCACTTTCATTTCAAATTCATATTTGAATTAAAATCAATATTCATTCTGGATTTGGGTCTGATTCATCTTCTTCATACAAGGCCCACAGATCAGATTGTATATTCACTTCTTCGCTGTTTCCACCCGCGACCACGATGTCGATGTCCAAGGACCATAGGGCGGCTTCAGGGCTGTTCTCCTGGTTCTCCCAAGTGGCCGATTGCCCACCATTCAGAATCTCGCTGTTAGTTCCGTGTTCTTCTTCGCTAGAGTTTTTCAGTGACCATGTCACTTCGACTGAATCCTCAAATGCTCCAAATGCATTAGTTGGATTCTCCACGGTTGAAATCAAGTACAATTGTGCGGGAAGTCCGAGGCTGTCAGCATCTGGATTCAAGTCGATCGAGATGCGATCTGGTTCCTGAGTCGCCAACTGGGTATCTGCGACATGTAACTCCACTCGTAATTTGAGTTTCATTGATGCCGTATTGTTGTTCTCATCTTCGGCACCGAGAGTCGCTTCAAAAATACCATGACTCAGGTATTCGTAGGTCAGAACAGATTCATCTTCTGCATTGATACTGACCGGATCCGTTCCATCTCCTGCATCAAAGGTGAATGTGGTGATGTTCCCTTCCTTGGATTTGGTTTCTCTGAAATCAAAACTGAATCCAGCTCCTGTCATTGTTGTCGGTTGTCCGTCACTGTGGACTTCTTCAATAGTACCATTGGTGAGATCATAGAACACCACCAATTCTACAGGTCCATCACCAGATACTGCTGGTTCATCATTTCCCAAACAGCCTGTAAGGCTGGCCAACAGCAGAATTGCCAGAATGCACACTGCACGTACGGAACCTGAGGCCTTCCGCTCCATCATGCATTGCAGGGCAGCCATCTTGTATGAACCCAACCTATTTCCTCATCATTCGTGGAATTGCAGAATAATGAAAGGTCTTGGTTGCCCCATCTGATTCAAGTATAGGGACCGAACCGCCGACTTCAGCGAGGTGGGGTAGTCTGGATATCCTGTCGGGCTCATAACCCGGAGATCGATGGTTCAAATCCATCCCTCGCTATCTATCAATGACTCAAGAACGTGAGAATGAGTGATAGTCCATTGTCGGATTGAGTTTGTCCACTGCCGCTGATAATGCAGCATTTGCTGCTTGTTCGCCCGATTCAATCCTTTGAATCTGAGATTGAAGATCCATGATATTCTGAGTAAGCAGATTACGTGCTGGCTCTGGCATTTCGGCATTGGCATCACACCAAGGAGTCACTCTAGAGATCAAGGAAGTCACTTCAGCAGGACGTTGACCTTCTGGAAGCAGTTGGAAAATCTCTCCAGTTCTATTGACCGCGCCTGCAGCAGTCATTGCATCAGCAAGTCTTCGTCCATGTTTGACACCCTTTTTGAGATGGCCGCTGATCAGAAATTCGGCACCCACCGCTTCTGTACATGCCTCAAGATGATGTTTCCTCAGTTTGTTGGCTTTAGCGAATTTCTTCATCGCCTTTCCCTTCTTGCCCATCAACGCGAATACTCTCCCGGTCTGGACCTCATCATCGGCTTTGTTGGCCAGAGTGGTCTTGGCTGAATCGATATCTCCAGCATCTTTCTGTAACTTGGCTAATCTCGCTCTTTGTTTGCTGAGTTCCTTACTTGCTTTGAGAGCTAATTTCAGTTTTTCCGCTTTCTCTTTACCCCTGATCTCCAGAATGTTTGCCAGGTCCCTGAGCCCCTGGACCAGTAGGTCTTGTATTGTGAGATCTCGATTCTTGTCGGCGATCATGCGCTGAGTCAATGCGCTGGCCATCACCTCTGCCATCTCATATCTTGCTTCGGAGGCGTATGCACGTATCTGTATCAGTGCGGTGGCAGGGTCGCTCATCTCGAACATCATTCATGCCTCAGTTCACTGCGGGATGTCCGCACTCATGAAGACGTTGGCATCATGGACGGCTGAGAGTATTCACCTTCGCCAGCATCATTCTTCAATCCCCGTCTGTCTGCCATCAACATGAGTGGAGACCCCGGCCTTGATATTCCGCTGCTCAGATTGGCTTTGACTGGGACGCCGGGCACTGGAAAGACTCGATTAAGTGAAGAATTAAAGGAAGTGGTAGAGATTCTGAGTATGCCCATTATTGCTGAAGCCAAAGGATTTCTTGGTCAGGATGATGGTGATGGAAGTAAAGAGATCGATGTTGAGGGTTTGTCCACCATTTTGGCTGAGGAGTGGAGTTCCCCTCCCGAGAAAACACAATTGATAGATGGTCATTTGTCCCATTTACTTCCAGTTGATGCGGTTATTGTTCTTCGAGCCCATCCACTTGTGATCGATGCACGCCTACATCTCCGTGATTATGATGAGCAGAAAATCCTGGATAATGTCGAATGGGAGATGATTGGAGGTCCTTGGTTGGAATTGGAAGGAATCGACGTCCCGATACTGGAACTTGACTCTGGTGTTCTGGGCCCTGGTGACTTGACCACTGAAGTATTGAAATGGCTATCTCGGGATTGTGTTCCGGATCGACCTGCTGAAATCATGGATTGGTTGGATGATATGGCTTCACAGGACTGGTGATGGCCGATAGGGTCAACAGGGGGGAGTGTCAGGCAACATTGGTGGTTGTTTGGCTCTGCAGAACCTGAGGTCTTTGTCTGAGAGAATAAGCATCCCATTGGCCAAGCGATTTTCGTGGATGTCACCATTGGTCATCACTTGGTTGACCCTTCCGGTCGGTTTGGCTGCAGCATTGTTGATGCTGATGGCAGGAAAGGATGGTGTTGGAGCGTTCATGTTGCTTGCAGCAGCAGCATTACTTGGAATCGCCTCGATCTTGGATGGATTTGATGGAACGCTTGCTCGTCAGACCGGAAGAGTTTCTCGTTGGGGGGATTATCTGGACCATACTCTCGACAGAGTGTTGGATGTTTCATGGATGGTGGCCATAGGCTACAACATGGTATGGGTTGGCTCAGCAACTCTGGCATGGGGTGCTGCGATGTTGACCATGTTCGGCTCTTATCTAGGAACTCAGGCACAAGCGGTCACTGGAGTACGTGACTATGGTGGATTCAGTCGAGCAGATCGGCTCGCAGTGACTGGAATCGGATTGGTATTAGCGGCTTTGCAGATTATTGCAGGGTGGTCAGATATTGGCGCCTTCCCATCTCCATTTTCCCATGTTTCTTTGAATCCGATGTCGGCTATTCTACTGATTTCTGGTGTTGGGGGAGTCTGGACCTTTGGAAAGCGTTTCATGCAAGCGAAAAATCGAATTACTGCGTTGGATTCAAATGAACCACTACAACAGATCAACAACGAAAATGAAGAATGACTGGAAACTATTATTTTCAGAAGTTTTATCCGGTATGAGTTGCACTGATACATCGATATCCATCGTTATCGAGTAAGGAATCCTTTCCCGGAGGTCAAGATGCATGAACAACCCCTCGCGTATAGACGCCTTTGGCGTCATGCTCATAACCATAACAAAGACACCCGTCGCGGGGGATGAGATGCGGGAGATGTCACAGCGGCGACCAATCAGCATCTTGATGGTCTTGATATTGGCCTTGCCGCTGCTGCCAATTTCAGGTGTCAGTGCTCTTTCAGATGAGGGAGAAGGTTGGGCGTTACAGGCTCAGGACATCATTGCAATCTTCGAGTCAAATGCAGAGTCTACCACGATAACCTGGCGCAGTATAGATGATGCGAATTTTGCTGAGAAACTGTGGGATGCCACTTTTCATGTCTATCGCCATGATCAACTAATGAATGAAAGTTTGATATCAGGGATGAATCCGATTTTTTCCATAGATGCATGCGACAATATTGAAACCGGGAATGCATTGGATTGTCTAGGTAGCAGAGTCGATGGAAGTCATTCTGTGACATACCAAATCCCACCTGGCGTGAATGGTTCGTATTACTATGCTGTCACCACTGAATTATTGAATGGTACTGAGACCATGGAGTTGACTCCAGATGCCTCGCAGCTCTCTATACCTGTGTTGGAAGTGACCACCGCCGTAAGATCTCCATATTACATTCAAGGTGAATTCGACCCCACAACCAGCAAGACCACTTTGAACTGGGTGAATTACAATATTATCAGCCCTGGAACTCTCAACAGCACTGGGCCTGATGCATATGAGATCAATATCTGGGAACATCCCTTCAAAATCGACCGTTCTAATGGAATGGCTTTGTTGGATGAAGACCCGATTCTAACATTACCTGCTGAAACCAGTGAAGTTGACATTGACATTCCACCGTCCACCAATCGTCAGATGTATTACTCGGTGACCTATCTTACCAAGAATTGGACAGCCGCTAACAGCACATACGAGGATCTGCGTTTCCTTTCTAACAACAGCCTTGAAGATTCCATCAAGGAGGACAACGTTCCTGCAGAAGCAGTCACTGGCCCCGCGATGGGAACGGGCCGTGTATCTGCAGAATTCATTGGTGAAGAAAATCTGCAAGGAAATGGTTACACCATCATCAACTGGAATGATGTTTTGGGTGAAGAAGGCGAATTCTATCGGGTCTGGATGGCTGGTTCTATGTTCAACAACACTTCAAGAAGCGATGTTCAGTTGATTGCCACCATTGGTGAAAATGTGGGAGAATTCAACTATTCTTTACCACCTGGACGTTTAGGTAATGGATACTATTGTGTGAGTATCGTCGATGAATATGGAATCACTACATCAGAGTTGAAGAATTCAGCTTGTGCTCAACCTGTTTTCGAAGATACCTTTGGAATCTGGATAGCCGAGCCAACAAATGTCTTTGCTGAGTATCTTGGAGGGGGCAAGACCCGCGTTTCATGGACGGATCAGGTCGGTGCAGAGGGGGAGAGTTACAATGTATATTGGTGCAGTTATCCAGTAGTCGTGACAGTGCCGGAGAATCCTACTGAATTCAAAGTTGGAGAAAATATGATCTTCCTCGATAGTGTACCAGATGGTTTTGGTCAAGTCGTGGTCGATGTTCCTGAGGGCATATTTCGAACTGAATCATATTATTTCGTCACATCTGAAGCGAGATATGGTCACTTGAATGGAACATACGAATATCGTGGGTTGAAGCAGAATTTCTACGGCCCCATCACTGAGGATACGACATCACCTGTTGTTCCAACAGTGACTGAATTGATGATGTATGGAGAAACCGATCAAGTCATCTTGACGTGGATGAATGATGAGGATGAGTCCGATGAAACATATCAAATCTGGAGACATATCGATAATCCATTCTTGGATGAAGTCGGTGAAATGACTTTCAAAACAGAGGTTACTGTGGAGAAGGGTTGGGAACTGGTGATAGACAATATCGCCGTCGGTATCTCTGAAGATAACACTTTTATCGAGACCATTGAGATAGCTGAGGGAGTTGAACGAAATGTTTGGTATGCCGTCACCATCACTGATGAATTCGGTAATGCCAATATCGATGCTTGGAGCACGCCTGGGAAGAATGCAGGTCAGGTACGCGAAGATGCAACCGCCCCCAGTGCATCTATTTTCATTGAGAATGACGATGGTGAAATAGTCGACTTGACCTTGCAGAAAGGGTCCTATCGATTGTTGATCAACGTGAGTGAGGATCTTGAAGATGAACCAATGGTCAACATCTCAACGCCTGATCGTATCTTCACTGTTGGAGATGGCGAGAAGGCGAATCTGTTCTTCGATACCCCTCTGGATGATACGATAGGGAACACGTACTACTTTGATTTTGAGATAACTGGAATCGATAAACACAATGTATTGACAGTGGTTGTCTCCATGACCGATTCTGTAGGTAATGATGGCAACATCTCAGCCAGTGATTGGGAGATAGATTCACAGGTGCCAAGTATCGTCTTCTATTCTCCAGGTGCCCCTAAGGATACCACGTACATGCAAGGAGACACGATATTGATCAGTGGAGGAACTGATGATGATGTTGGAGTCAATGTGATTGAGATACGTTTCGTCACCACCACCAGTTCAGGGAGATGGATCGATATCACCGATGAATCTACTCTCAGCGAGGATGGCTGGGCTTTCTCCTACATGGTTTCAGTTGCAGACTTCCCATTTGGTGTTGTTCGTGCAGAGATCCGTTCCACTGACCTGGCTGGTAATCAGAACACTGCTCAGGTTTCTTTCAATACTGACAGTTGTCATCACACTCAGAATGGAACCACACGTTGTTTGAAGGAGGAATTACTTGCTCCCCCCCCTGAGGCTGTATTTGAGTCAATGGAATTGAGTGAAGGTCCTTTCCTGTTTGTTTTCATCTTGTTGGGAATCAATCTCTTCGCAATTTTAATCGCTGCTTTCACCTTGTTCACCACCTTATCAGCACCGCGCAAGAAGGATGACGAGGATGCTGGAGATGAATGGATGTCAGAATTCATTGGCACTTCCGCCCAACCTGATATGGATGAAATCGCTGGAGTCAAGAAGGAGGAAGTTTCGATGGCAGATGGTGATGATGATGATGATGAAGATGAAGAAG